>CAYTZP010000015.1:0-37130 GCA_964442685.1 uncultured Thiobacillus sp. | reverse complement strand
GCAGCCCAATACACTTGTGATTGTAGCTTTCCGGGGTGAGAGAGGGAGCTACAACCGTCAAGGGTGCTAGAAGTCTTGAGGAAGTATTGTAGCTTTCCGGGGTGAGAGAGGGAGCTACAACGCATAAGGCTGGGGACAAGCCCCAACCTTATGCGTTGCGCCCCTACCGGGGCTGGTCTGCAAAAAGTTGCATGGTATGGTTACGTGGTTGATTTTTTCTGTCGCCCACATGCCCGAACTCCCTGAAGTTGAAACCACAAAAAACGGTATTGCGCCGCGTCTGCTGGGCAAGCGTCTTGAACATGTCATCGTGCGCAATGGGCGTTTGCGCTGGCCTGTGCCCAAGAACATCGATACGCAACTCAAGGACCGGAAGCTGCAAGCCATCAGCCGACGAGGTAAATACCTGTTGTTCGACTTTGGCGGAATCTTCCAGCTGGTGCATTTGGGCATGTCGGGCAGTTTGCGTTTTGTGGGTTTGGATGAGCCGGCCTCGGTGCATGATCATGTGGACTGGTTGTTTGAAGATGGTCTGGTGTTGCGGCTACGTGATCCGCGCCGCTTTGGCGCTGTGTTGTTGTGCGAAGCCCCGGCCACGCATCCCTTGCTGAAAAGCCTGGGGCCGGAGCCGCTGACGGCGGATTTTGACGGCAGCACGCTCCATGCCGCCAGCCGTGGACGCAAAACCGCCATCAAGAATCTGATCATGGATAGCCATGTGGTGGTGGGCGTGGGCAATATCTACGCTTCCGAGTCGCTGTTTCTGGCTGGGCTGCGCCCGGGGCGAGCCGCCGGACGACTGAGCCGCCCGGATTGCGCCCGTCTGGCTGCCGCCATCAAGACCACGCTGCAAAATGCGGTGAATGCGGGGGGCAGTTCGTTGCGCGATTACGTTTCCAGTAGCGGCGAGTTGGGCTATTTTCAGCTGCGCACCATGGTGTATGGCCGGGAAGATTTGCCTTGCAAGGTGTGCGGGCAGCCGGTCAAGAAGCAAACTACGGGACAGCGTTCGACTTTTTACTGCGCGCACTGCCAGAAATAGCCTGCCACTTGCCGGCAAGGTTCAAGCACGGCTGGGAATTGCCGTTATTGAGTGAATATTCCAACCGTAAGCTGCCGCCATGTCCACCAATCTGGTTTCCGAATTCGAGCATTACAGCAATTGGCGTAACGGGGTTTCTTCCCGTATTGAGCAATTGCGTGACTGGCTTTCTGGCCAGGAGTTGAACGATGCCGAAACCGATCTGCGGCTCAAGCAGTTGCTCGATCGCCTGCAGGAAGATCGCCTGAATGTGGCCTTTGTGGCCGAATTCTCGCGCGGCAAGTCGGAGCTCATCAACGCGATTTTCTTTTCCGATTACCGCCAGCGGGTGCTGCCTTCTTCTGCCGGGCGCACCACGATGTGCCCTACCGAGCTGTTTTACGAGCCGGAGAATACGCCTTCGATTCGTCTGCTGCCGATTGAAACCAAGTCGCGCGAGGGCACGGTAGCCGATTTTCGCCGTCATCTGGAAGAGTGGATGGAGTTTCCGCTGGACATCAACTCTGCCGAGCAGATGACGGGGGTATTGTCCAAATTATCGGAAACACTGCGTGTTTCCGGCGAGACGGCGGCGGATTACGGCCTGGTAAATCCTGACGACACGGAAACGGCGCGCGCCCTGGAACGCGACGGTTCGGTTGAAATTCCACGCTGGCGTCATGCGCTGATCAATTTTCCCCATCCCTTGCTGGAACAGGGGCTGGTCATTCTCGACACGCCTGGGCTGAATGCCATCGGCACCGAGCCGGAGCTGACGCTCAATCTGTTGCCTAACGCCCACGCGGTGCTGTTTATTCTGGCTGCGGATACCGGCGTCACCAAAAGCGACATCGACATCTGGCGCAACCATATTGCGCCGCTGCAAGGCGGCAGCCGTGGCAGGCTGGTGGTGCTGAACAAGATTGACGGCTTGTGGGATGAGCTAAAAACCGCCGAACAGATCAACGCAGAAATCAGCAAGCAAGTGCACGCCAGTGCAGACTTGCTCGAGATTCCGCAATCACAGGTTTATCCGGTCTCTGCGCAAAAGGCGCTGATCGCCAAGGTGCAGGACAAACCCGCGTTGCTGGCGCGCAGTCGCCTGCCCGAGCTGGAAACCGCGTTGACCGCAGAGCTGATCCCCTGCAAGCAGGAGCTGGTGAGAGAATCCACGCAAAACGCCATCGAGGATGTGGTGGTCAAAACCACCGAGTTGCTGGAAACCCGTCTGGCCAACATCCAGGATCAGATTGACGAACTGGATAGCCTGCGCGGCAAGAACAGCGATGTGGTGGCGCAGATGATGGGCAAGGTTAATGCCGAGAAAACGCAATTTGATCAAGGTATATTGCAGTTTCAGGCGCTGCGCACCATTTTCTCCCAACACGCCGCGCAACTGCGTTTGCATTTGGGCATGGAAACCATGCGCGCCGAAGTGTGCAAGACGCGTGTGCGCATGGACAACAGCAAATTCAGCCGCGACATGCGTGAAGCCATGCAGACCTTTTTTGCCCGCATGGAAAAAAACCTGTCGAGCGCCGCGCATCAGATAGATGAAATTCAGGCCATGATGGGCGCCATGTACCAGAAATTCAGCGATGAGCATGGGCTGGCGGCGGTCAGCCCGCCAATGCATAGCCTGGCGAAATTCCACAAGGAAATCGAACGCCTGGAGCGGATTTTCAATGAACGCTTCAATACCCTGCTGCAAATGCTCACGCTGGGGCAGCGGCGGCTGACTTCCAAGTTTTTTGAAACACTGGCCAGCCGCGCCATACAAATATTTGAAATTGCCAACCGCGAAACCGAAGGCTGGATGAAGGCGCTGATTGCGCCCATGGATACCCAGGTGCGCGAGCACCACATGCAACTCAAGCGCAGGCTGGCGAGTGTGCAGCGCATCCATGAGGCGACCGAAACGCTGGATGAGCGCATTCAGGAACTGGAAGCCAATGCCGACATTACCACCCGGCAACTGGAAGAACTGGCGCAGCTGAATGGCAACATTGACACCGCCCTTTCCACGCTCGATTCAGAGCCACAGGCCAACCCCGCCCCCGAGCAGGCAAAACAGCGCGCAGCGCCAGCAGCCGCGCCAGCGACCGCGCCAGTTGTGAGTCTGGAGCAGGCGGCACTGGAAGCGCTGAATGCAAAAATCGACTCCGGGCTGGCCAGCATGGTGCCGGAGAAGGCGGACTTTGGCGTATTGAGCCAACTCAGTGGCGAGATCAACAGCCTGTTGGGCGGTCTTGCAGAGGAATCACAAACTCCAGATCAAGAACATGTCCGGGAGAAGGCCGCCAAACCACAAGGACGAAAGGGCTGAAGCGGGCTTGCCCTGAACCCCAGACGACCGGAGCCGATCTTGCAGGACAGCGCCGCAGCCCAAATACAAAATGGCCACTCCGGTGGCCGTTTTGTATTTGGTACGCCTATTTGCCAGTCAAGCGGTGGTATTTCTCCATCAGATCGTCTTCTGATTCTTCATAATCCGGGTTCAGCGGTATGCAATCCACCGGGCATACTTCCTGACATTGCGGTGTATCAAAATGCCCCACGCACTGGGTGCATTTGTTGGGGTCGATGATGTAAATTTCATCGCCCTGGGAAATTGCTTCGTTTGGGCATTCTGGCAAGCACACATCACAATTGATGCACTCGTCGGTAATCATTAAAGCCATGGTTTTACTCTGACAAAGAAATATATTAGGCGGCGCTTATTTTCGCATTTAATCGCGTTGCCACCAAGGGATGAACAAAGGGCGACACTTCTCCGCCCAGTTGCGCCACTTCGCGCACCATGCTGGACGAGATGAACATGTATTGGTCGGACGGGGTCATGAAAATGGTTTCGATGTCTGGCCGCAGATTGCGGTTCATGCCCGCCATCTGAAACTCATATTCAAAATCCGATACTGCACGCAATCCGCGCAGCACTGTGCTGGCCTGATGGCTGGCGGCAAAATCAATCAGCAGGCCGGAAAATCCTTTGACCTCGACTCCCGGCAAATCACCCAGCACTTCGCGCGCCATTTCCACCCGCTCTTGCAGGGTGAAGAACGGTTTCTTGTTGCGGTTTTCGGCAATCGCCACAATCACCCGGTCAAACAGACGCGATGCGCGCCGCACAATATCTTCATGCCCGCGCGTGATCGGGTCAAAAGTGCCAGGATAGACCGCCGTCAGCATCATGCCCTCTTCAGTAAGCCAAAACGGGACAGGCCTGCCCGTCCCTCGCGGTGAATGATAAACCCATCCGGCGCTTGCAAGCTGTCCGCCTGCTCCAGATAAATCCAGCCGGATGGCTTGAGGCAGCGCATGGCCAGCGCCAAGGCTTGCGGCATCAGGCCGGCGGCAAAGGGGGGGTCGAGAAAGATCAGGTCAAACGCAAGCGATGCGTTTGCCTGCGCCGCGCGTTGCAGCCAGGGCAGAGTATCGGCTTGGTGAATTTCGATGTGATCGGCCTTGAGCAGTTCGCGGTTTAGTCTGAGCGCATTGAATGCCGGGCGCGAAAACTCCAGCATGACTACGCTGGCCGCATGGCGCGATGCCGCTTCAAAGCCGAGCGCACCACTGCCGGCAAATGCGTCCAGGCAAGTCATGCCGGTCAAATCCTGCCCCAGCCAGTTGAAAAGCGTCTCGCGCACGCGATCCGGCGTTGGGCGCAAACCCGGCGCATCCGGAAAATGCAGCACGCGACGGCGATATTCGCCGCCGATAATGCGCACCTGATTGGCGCTCGCATGGCCGCGTGCCGCGTGGGCGCTTGTGGCAGCAGTGCAGGATGAGCGCAGCGGCTTACTGGGCATTGCCGCCTACAATCACGGTAGTCAGTTTTGCCGGGTCTATGCGCCGCTGGTAGGTTTCACGGATTTGCTCGAGCGTCACGCCATCAACGTTTTTCACCCAATCATCCAGATAGTTGAGCGGCAACTGGTAGAAGCCGATCATGCGCAGGAAATCGAGAATTTTGCGATTGCTGTCTATACGCAAGGGAAAACCGCCGACAAGGTTGTTCTTGGCTTGTGTGAGTTCCGCTTCGCTTGGCCCTTCGGCGACAAACGCGACCACGGTTTCACGCGCCACCTTGAGCGCCTCGTCAACCTGGGCATTTTTGGTTTGCAGGCCAATCATGAATGGTCCAGGCTGCGCCATGGGCAGAAAATAGCTGTAGGCGGAATAGGCGTAGCCGCGCTTTTGCCGGATTTCATTCACCATGCGCGAATCAAAGCCGCTGCCGCCCAGCACATGATTGCCGACAAACAAGGGAAAGAAATCCGCATCGTTGCGCGACATGCCGATCAGCCCCATCAGCACATGGCTTTGCGTGGCGGGATGGGCAATGCGTTTTTCTGCGGGCTTGCCGACGGCGGACACTGTTGTTTGTGCCGCAGCAGGAGCCGCCTTGCCCTGTGGCAAGCCCGACGCGATGCGTTCGGCAAGTTGCTCGGCCTCGGCGCGTCCCATGTCGCCGATGATGGAAACGACTGCACTGCCCGCGCGGTAACGGCTCTGATGCCATTTCACCAAATCAGTCCGCGCGATTTGTACAAGACCTTTTGCACTGCCAGAGTCCGGCAGGCCATAGCCCGTATTACCGTACAACGCCGCATAGAAGGCTTTTTCGCCGACCTTGCCGGGCTTTGATTCCTCTTCACGCAGGACGGCCAGCAGCCGCTCGCGCTCGCGCTGCATGACGGCCTGCGGGAATGCAGGCTTGTGCAGCACGCGCAACAGGATGTCGATGGCCGCATCACGTTCTTGCGCGCTGGACAGGGTGCGCAGGCTGACCCCGGCGCGATCACGGTCAAAGGTTCCACCCAACACCGCGCCAACATCGGCCAGTTTGCCTGCAATCTCCAGATCGCTCAGCCCGCCTGCGCCCTGATCCAGCAGGATATGCGCAAGCCGCGCCAGGCCGTTTTTCTGCGCGGTATCAAACGCACTGCCCGCGGGAAAATCGACCGCCACGTCCAGCATGGGGATGTCGCGGTTTTCAACAAACAGCACTCTGGTGCCAGACGCCGTCACCCAGTGCTGAATCTGCACGCCTGCGAACGCTGGCAGCGATACACAAAGCGCCAATCCCAACATCCATTTAACGAACATGATTCACTCCTTGCATGGCTGGCTTGCGCGGTGTGGCATCCAGCGGTTGCGGATCAAGCACAGCCACGGTCAGCCGGTCATCGACCAGCCATTTGGCGGCTTGCTGCACCTGTTGCGAAGTCACAGACTTGAGCTTGGCGACACGTTTTTCCAGCGTATCCAATGGCAGGTTCAACACCGCCAATTCTCCCAGTTGCATGGCCTGATAAAACACCGAGTCGCGCTGGTACACGTCTGCCGCAATGACTTGCGCCTTAACCCGATTCAGTTCGGCCTCGCTGACGCCCTCATTCTGGATACGCACGATTTCCGCCTTCAGCCTGCGCTCCAGCTCGGCCACCGAAGAACCCTGCGCGGGCGTGGCATCGAGTATGAATTGTCCGGGGCCGCGGCTCAGGCTGTCATAGCCCGCGCTAGCCTCAACCGCGATGCGGTCGCGCTTGACCAGATGTTTTTTCAGTCGCGCCGAATCGTTGCCATCCAGCACGCCTGCCAGAATCTGCAAGGCCCACGGCAAAGTATCCGCTTCCGTATCGCGCAATACCGGCGCCTGCCAACGCATCAGCACATAGGGCAGTTTGGCCGGTGCCTTGACCGTAAGACGTTTTTCTCCGCGCTGCGCAGGTTCCGTCTGCGGACGGCGCTCGGGCAGGGGTTTGTGTGCCAGCACCCCAAAGGTTTTATTCGCCTGCGCCAACACCTCATCCGGTTTGACATCACCGGCTACCACCAGCGTGGCGTTGTTGGGCGCATACCAGCGCGCATACCAGTCGCGGACGTCCTGCGCCTGCATGTTCTCCAGATCATTCATCCAGCCGATGACCGGCGTGCGATAGGGGTGCGCCTGTAACGCGACGCTCATCATCTGTTCGTACACGATCGAATGCGGATTGTCTTCGGTACGCAGCCGCCGCTCTTCCATCACGACCTGGATTTCTTTGGAAAACGCATCGTCCTGAAAATTGAGATTGGCCATGCGATCGGCTTCAAGCTCCATCGCCAGCGGCAATTTAGCTTTGGGCAGGGTCTGGAAATACACCGTCACATCGCGGCTGGTAAAGGCATTTTCTCGTCCGCCCGCCGCTGCAATACGCTTGGAAAACTGCCCATCCGGCACTTTGTGCGTGCCTTTGAACATCATGTGTTCCAGCACATGCGCCACACCGGTGGTGCCATTGAACTCATCCATGCTGCCAGCCTTGTACCAGAGTTGGGAAACCACGACTGGCGCACGCTGGTCTTGTTTGACAATGACACGCAGGCCATTTTCCAGTGTCACATCCGTCAGCGTGGCCATGGCCGGCAGGGCGATGATGGCAACAGACACGGCTGACAGCAATTTTGCTCGTTTGATACCCGGCATGAATCCACCCAATTTGTCTAATTCAGGAATGTATAATATACGCACACTTTACCCAGACCTTTTTATTTGTGTTCGGTTTCCTCAAATCTTTCCCCAAGCCCGACTCCGAAGTCCCCTCGACTGAAACGCCGCGTGCGGGCTGGACGCAGCGCCTCAAGGCCGGGCTGGCCAAGACCCGCGAGCGGTTGGGCAGCCAGATGGCGGAACTGTTCAGCGTGGGTCGCAAGATCGACGAGGACTTGTACGAAGAACTGGAAACCATTCTGCTAACGGCTGATGTGGGCGTAGAGGCGACTGAGGCCTTGCTGGAGAAACTGCGCAAACAGGTCAAGCGCGACGCCCTGACCGATGCTGCCGCGCTGCGCTCGGCACTGGCCGATGCGCTGACCGAGCTGCTGCTGCCACTGGAAAAACCGCTGCATACGCAGGACGCCAAGCCTTTCATCATCATGCTGGCAGGCGTCAACGGCGCCGGCAAAACCACCAGCATCGGCAAGCTGGCGCAGTTGTTTCAACGCGAGGGAAAATCGGTGCTGCTGGGCGCGGGCGATACTTTCCGCGCCGCCGCGCGCGAGCAATTGCAGGTTTGGGGCGAACGCAACAATGTCACCGTCATCAGCCAGGAAAAAGGCGATTCGGCCTCGGTGATTTTTGACGCCGTGAATGCTGCACGCGCGCGCAACATCGACATTGTGCTGGCGGACACGGCAGGCAGACTGCCCACACAACTGCACTTGATGGAAGAAATCAGGAAGGTCAAGCGCACCATCCAGAAACTGGAACCCGCCGCCCCGCACGAGATTTTGCTGGTGCTGGATGGCAATACCGGACAAAACATGGTCAGCCAGGTCAAGGCATTTGATGAGGCTCTGGGCGTGACCGGCCTCATTATCACCAAACTGGACGGCACGGCCAAAGGCGGGGCGCTGGCCGCTATTGCCGTAAAAATGCAACCGGCACGCCCCATCCCGGTACGTTTCATCGGTGTGGGCGAAAGCCTCGACGACCTCAAGCCATTCATTGCGCGCGAGTTTGTCGAAGCCTTGCTGGGCGTGGAATGAGCGCGACATGATTCAGTTTTCGCAAGTCACCAAGCGTTATCCCGGCGGGCACACTGCGCTGGATGAGGTATCGCTGGAAATTGGCAAGGGCGAACTGGTGTTTTTAACCGGCCACTCCGGCGCGGGCAAATCCACCCTGCTCAAGCTCATCGCCGCAATCGAGCGCCCCACGAGCGGGATCGTGTCGGTAAACAACCAGAATATCAGCCGCCTTTCACGCGCCGCCGTGCCCTACTTGCGGCGCAATATCGGCCTGATATTCCAGGATCACAAACTGCTGTTTGATCGCAATGTGATTGAAAACGCCCTGCTGCCGCTTGCAATCAGCGGGTTTGACCGGCGTGAGGCGTTAAAACGCGCGCGCGCCGCGCTGGATAAGGTAGGACTGCTACAGAAAGAACGCGCCATGCCGGTTACGCTCTCTGGCGGCGAGCAGCAGCGCCTGTGCATTGCCCGCGCTGTGGTATCGCGTCCGGCGCTGGTACTGGCCGATGAGCCCACCGGCAACCTGGATGCCGGTTATGCCGCCGAAATCATGAGCATGTTCCGCGACTTTCACCGCGTAGGCACCACGCTGGTTATTTCCACCCACGATGAACGCGCTATCGCCGCGCTGGGCGGGCGCATCGTGCATCTGGATCACGGCAGACTGCAAGAAGGGGGACGCGCGTGAACTGGTTGAGCCTGCATTTCGCAGCACTGCGCGACACCATGCGCCGCCTGATGCGCGCGCCACTGGCCGCAATACTGACAGCACTGGCGATAGGCGTAGCCATCACCTTGCCGACAGGTTTGTATCTTGGCGTGAAGAACATTGAAAGCCTGGCTGGTGGCCTGCCCGCCAAGCCCGAGGTGAGTATTTTCGTCGCAAAGACTGCCACCACAGCACAGCGCAAATTTCTGGAGCAATCATTAGGCCGCCATCCCGGCCTGACACAATTGCATCTGGTAAGCAGCGAAGATGCGCTGGCTCATCTCAACCGCCAGGGTCTCAGCAATATCACGGCAGGGCTTAACCACAATCCGCTGCCCGATGCCTGGGTCGCCACGCCAAAAAACATCGCGCCCGGCGAAATGGAGGTCTTACGCATCGAACTCGCCAAATTGCCCGGTGTGGAAAGCGTGCTGGCGGACAGCACCTGGGCTGCACGTCTACAAGCCATCCTGCGTATTGGCCACTATCTGACCGCATTGCTGGCGGTGCTGTTCGCCCTGGCACTTATGGCTATTGCCAGCAATGTCATCCGCGCGCAGATTCTGGGACGACAGGATGAAATCGAGGTCAGCCGCTTGATCGGCGCAACCGATCGTTTCATCCGCCGGCCATTCCTGTACTACGGCGCGATCCAGGGTTTTACCGGCGGGTTGACTGCACTCGGACTGACCTGGGTGCTGATCTTGCTGCTATCTGCACCGGTTAACCAACTCGCCAGCCTGTATGGCTCGCCCTTTGTGCTGACTTTTCCCACGCCAAATGAATCATTGCTGGTTCTGGGCGGCACAACCCTGTTCAGCTGGCTGGGCGCCTGGCTGGCCGTTTCCCGTTCATTACACCAAATAGATTAAGAGGCCAAGGAAAGCATTTCCTGAGTGTTGAGCGGAACTTTTCGCACCATTTAGCACTCCCTCACAGAGAGTGCTAAAATGGCCACAAAGGGAGTTACCAATGACCACAACCGCTTTACCTGTTGTTTCTGCCTACAGCCTGGATGCCTATATCCAGAGCGCTAACCGTTATCCCATGCTCAGCCTGGAAGAAGAGCAGAGCCTGGCGCGCCGCTGGCGCGACCATGATGACGTAGATGCCGCCCGTCAGTTGGTGTTGTCGCATCTGCGCGTGGTTGTCAGCACGGCGCGCCACTACATGGGCTATGGTTTGCCCCAGGCCGACCTGATCCAGGAAGGCAATATCGGCCTGATGAAGGCAGTCAAGCGCTTTGACCCGGATCGCGGCGTGCGTCTGGTGAGTTTTGCCTTGCACTGGATCAAGGCCGAGATGCATGAGTACATCCTGAAAAACTGGCGGCTGGTCAAAGTGGCCACCACCAAGGCACAGCGCAAACTGTTTTTCAACCTGCGCAGTATGAAACAGGGTTTGGGCAGCCTGGGAACCACGGAAACCGCGCGCATTGCCAAAGCGCTTGGGGTAAAGCCGGAAGAAGTGCGGGAGATGGAAACCCGCCTGTCAGGCCAGGATATCGGGCTTGATCCTACCATCGACGACGGCGAAGAATCCTACAGCCCGGTCGCCTACCTCGCCAGCCCGGATGACGAGCCATTGACCGTTCTGGAGCGTGAGCAAACCGAACAATTGCAACATCAGGGGTTGGTGACGGCGTTGTCCAGTCTGGACGAACGCAGCCGCAGGATTATCCAGGCACGCTGGCTTGGCGATAGCGAATCAGCCACGCTGCACGAACTGGCAGATGAGTTTGGTATTTCTGCAGAGCGCGTGCGCCAGATTGAGGCCAGTGCCATGAAAAAGATGCGCGCACTGATTCCAGCGTGATTGCGCCGGGTACTGTACCCAGCAAAAAGCCCCGCCAAACTGGCGGGGCTTTTTTATGCATGATTACTTTAGAACAAGCTGCCGATCAGCACGGAAATCAGGCTGATCCAGGCCCAGATAATCAGGCCGATAACAAATATCAAGGGAATATTCTGAAAGGTGAGATACTGTTTCATGTTGTGCTCCAGATTCAACAAGCGGATTCTAATTTATTCGTCGTCTGCTTGAAAGGGCTTTCTACCCGGCAGTTTCGGGTCGTCGTCGTCCATCAGAATTCGCTCGGCCGGCCCTTGCAAGTCTTCAAACTGCCCGCTGCGGATTGACCACAGCACACCCCAGATCAGCAGCACGACAAAAACGCCGGTCAATACAAACAGAAATATCAGTGTGGCGCTCATTGTCTTGCAGCGCCATTAGCCACGCTGATTTCCCAAACCTGTTTCCAGACAGCATCTTGCCGCCGCAATTCCAGCTCGACAATCCACAACCCCTCTCCGGGTAATGCGATGCGCGCTTCGTACTGCCCCGGCGCGACAGCGTGTACGGGGGTATCGACACCCGCAGTGCCAAGACGGCTGACGCGCACAAACCCGGTCAAGTCGGCAATGACGCGACTTTCGCGATCCTCCGCGCTGATATAAAGGCCGTTTTCGCCCACACTTGGTTGGCGCAGGCCTTCCAGCCTGATTTGCCAGCCTAGCGACTGATTCTGGTGTTGGCGTGACAAATCCGCACTGACGCTTTTTGCCGCTTCCTGTCCATGACGCGTGGTGCCGGAAAAACCGGTATGCACAGTTTCACCGCTAGCGCCCGGTAAAAACAGTCCGGCAAGACTGGGGGGAAGACCACTGGTTGCTATGTGGAGCAAACTGGCGTTTATCACGGCCAGCAGGATAAAGAATGCGATCAATAGCTTGGGCACCCAGTGCATTTTTTGCTGTTTGGCGCGGTAACGGGCAAACACCAACAGGACATAGGCTGCCACCAGGTAAACGGCTATGTGGATGGCAAGCACATCGAGGCCGGGCCAGCCTCCGAACAGGCTCACCAGATAAACCAGCAATGGCAATCCGCCCGCGATGATGCCGGCAAGCTCCGCGCTTGCCTTGAACAGCCGCGCAAGCATAAATAGCAGCACCACCGCCGCCAGGCCACCAAACAAACTCAGGCCAGTACTCATATTGTCATATCACCTCATGGCTTGTAGTAGAAGCCGGCCACAACATGGTCGGCCTCGCCCGGATTGGAGACGGGCGTGATTACAAAGATCAGTTCACGGGTTTTAGCCGCCAGTTCCGGGGGCAAAGTCACGCTGGCCAGCACGGTCACACTGCGGCCGGGTTTGACTTCCACCTCGGCAAAGTTGCCAAGGTCTACCGCTGACGCGGGCACACCCTTGACCTGAATGCGGTATCGTTCGGGCAGCGCCTGTTTGCTGGTGACCCGCACCTGATAGCGGTTGCGGATATCCCCATTCGATAACTGGACAAACAGGGGCTGGCGAATTTGCGTAACACCATCTTCAAAGCTGCTGCGGCTGTATATGCTGTAGCCAAGATAAGTCAACATCAACACGGTCGCAACACCATAGCCAATGACTTTGAGCCGCCGCCAATGCAGATGCGGCGCAGCGGGATTTACTGCGCTGAGGTTGGCTTCGGAGTCGTAACGGATCAAGCCGCGTGGGAAATCCAGCGAATCCATGATGCCGTTGCAGGCATCAATACAAAGCCCGCATGAAATGCAGTTGTATTGCAAGCCATCACGTATGTCGATACCGGTGGGGCAAACCTGCACACACAGGCCGCAGTCGATGCAATCGCCATTGCCTTTTGCATGGCGCTCTTGCAGCGTGCGCATTCCGCTGTGTGCGCTGGCGCGCCCGTGTAGCGCCTCTCCGCGCTTTGTGTCGTAATGCACAGCCAGCGTTTCGGGGTCGTACATCACGCTTTGGAAACGACCATAAGGGCATACATAGGTACAAACCTGCTCACGCATGAACCCCGCCGCAAAATAGGTTCCCAGGGTGATGGCAATGACGGTAATGTAAGCAGCCGTGGCGGCGGCGCCAGTTAAAAATTCACCCAGCAGTTCTGGCGCGTAGGCAAAATACAGCACAAAGCTCATACCGGTCCAGAAGCTCACCAGCAACCATATCAGATGGGTGGCGCCGAGCTTGAGCAGCTTTTCCTTGTCCCAGGACTGACGATACAAGCGGATACGTGCGGGTCTTTCGCCCTGGATCTTGGCTTCGATCCAGATAAACAGATCCGTCCATAGCGTCTGAAAGCAGAAATACCCGCAAAACGCCCGTCCCACCAGTGCCGTGGCAAAGAACAACAGCGACGCGGCGATGAATAGCAAAATCGCCAGCCACACGACATCCTGCGGATAGACCGTGAGGTCAAAAATCAGGAAGCGTCTGCCGGGAAGATCAAACAATACCGCTTGTGAGGGTGCATCCGGGCGCTGCCAGGGCAGCCATGGCAGCAGAAAAAAGATGGCGTATGCCAGCAACAGCACACTGGTTTTAAAGCGCCTGAAAGCGCCTCTGACAGAACGCGTAAAAACCGGCAGGCGTTCCGGCAGCACGCCTAACTGTTCTTCCGGTCCTGCGTTCATTTGCTTGGTCTGCTAAATACCAATACACGGACAAAAAACCCCCGTTACCGGGGGTTGTTCATACGCATCCTAGGGGTTTATTTCGCGCCGCCCATTTGATGCACATACACCGTCAGCACTTTGATCTGTTCAGGCGTCATGCGTTCGCTCCAGGCTGGCATCACACCCTTGTTCAACCCGGCGGCGATGACGGTTCTGATCGCTGCAAGTTTGTCCTGGGGTTTTTCCGCTGCGGGGACATTGGCCCACAGCCAGATTTTATCCGTCAGGTTGGGGGCGCCGATTTCCTCGCGTCCCTTGCCGTTTTCTCCGTGGCAGTAATAGCAGGCTGCCTCATCGGATGTGAACAGGGCACGCCCTGCAGCCGCCTTGTTGGCATCGTGGGCAATGCCCGACAAGCTGGCCACATGGTTGGTCAAGGCATCGATCTGCCCGGCGTTCAGTACTTCGGCGTATGCCGGCATGTGGCCGCGACGGCCTTGCACCAGGCTTTCGTGAATTTTCTCGTAGCTGCCGCCGTAGAGCCAGTCATCATCTGTCAGGTTGGGAAAGAAGCCGATGACCCCCTGACCACCTTGCTGGTGGCAAGACGCGCAGTTATCGGCAAACAGCACTTTGCCGGCTGACTGCACGAAACTCGACAGCTCGGCATCATTGGCGATCTGCTCGAAGCTGCTGGAGGTCACTTTGCTGAAGTAGGGCTTTTGCATTTCAGCGGCCTTGTTGAGGTCTTGCTGCAACAGTGCGCGCGTGTTCCAGTGGCTGGTGACGCTTTCACCCGCCTTGTTGACATAAGTGATTTCAGACATGCCTGTCAGGAATCCCTTGCCAAACGGCCAGGACGGATAGATCAACCAATAAACCAGCGCAAAGACGATGGTGACGTAAAAGGTATATACCCACCAGGTCGGCAGCGGGTTGTTGTATTCCTGCAAGTCACCGTCCCAGGAGTGGCCGGTGGTTTGCACGGTTTGCGATTGCAGATGCTGTTCGCTCATCTTTTAATCCTTTTTATTGTCGCCATCGTCCAGAAACGGGATGTCCTTGTAGGACTCCAGGCGCTTGCCGCGTTTCTTGCTTCCGTACACATACAGAATAATGGCGACAAAAGTCACAAAAAAAATCAATAGCGCAAGCGGCTTGGTGTTTTCCGGTTTTGCAAACCACTCTATCCAGGCCATTGCTCGCTCCCGTCGTTATCTGGAACGCACCAGCTCGTCTGCGTCTACCTTGGTGAAGTCCACCATGGTACCCAGCACTTGCATGTAAGCCACTAGCGCATCCATTTCCGATACGCCCGATCTATCACCGTCGTAGTTACCCAGATTGGCCTGCGCAATCAGGTTGCGGTTGGCATCCGGAATATGCAGTTGTGCCGCCACGCTATCGCCAAACCGTTCTACGTTGCTTGCACGCTCGGCTTCGGTCAGCGAATAAGGGACACCAACCGCGCGCAATGCCTTCATGCGCCCGGCCACGTCCGACGTGTCCAGTTTTTGCATCAGCCAGGGATAACCGGGCATGACCGACTCCGGCACCATGGAGCGCGGCGCGATCAGGTGCTGCACATGCCATTCGTTGGAATACTTGCCGCCCACGCGCGCCAGATCAGGCCCGGTACGTTTGGAACCCCACTGGAAGGGATGGTCATACTGAGACTCGGCAGCCAACGAATAATGACCATAGCGCAGTTTTTCATCGCGGAAAGGACGGATCATCTGCGAATGACAGGTGTAACAACCCTCACGAATATAAATGTCACGCCCGCGCTGCTCCAGCGGCGTGTAGGGACGCACATTGATACCTTCAGTTTTTTCAATGGTTTTGTCGATAAAAAACAGTGGCGCAATTTCCACCAAACCACCAACACTGATGGCCAGCATGGTCAGCACGGTCATCAGACCAATGTTGGTTTCAATCCACTCATGTTTGAAATTGATTCGCATGATGATTCCTTATACGCCCGCCGCGACCATTTTGTCCGACACCCCGGCTTCAAGCTCGGCCTGTTCACGCTTGCCCTGACGGATGGTCATGTAAATGTTATAAGCCATCACTACAACGCCGACCCAGAAGATGGCGCCGCCAACCGCACGCATGACATAGAACGGCATCATTGCGGCCACAGACTCGACAAACGAATACTGAAGGTTGCCGAAATCATCAAAGGCACGCCACATCAAGCCCTGGGTGATACCGGAAATCCACATCGCCACGATGTAAAGCAGGATGCCAATGGTGGCCAGCCAGAAATGCACCTCAACCAGTTTGGTGCTGTACAGCTTCGTATCCCACAACTTGGGGATCATGTGATAGAGCGAACCAAAGGAGATCATCGCCACCCAGCCCAATGCGCCCGAGTGCACATGCCCAACCGTCCAGTCAGTGTAATGCGACAAGGCATTCACTTCCTTCAGGGACATCATCGGCCCTTCAAAAGTGGACATGCCGTAGAACGACAACGCCACGATCATGAATCGCATGACCGGATCCGTGCGCAACTTGTCCCACGCGCCCGACAAAGTCATGATGCCGTTGATCATGCCACCCCAGGACGGCATCAGCAGCAGGATGGAGAAAGTTGCCGCCAGCGTGGAAGTCCAGTCCGGCAGCGCAGTCCAGTGCAGGTGGTGCGCGCCTACCCACATGTACATAAAACCCAGCGCCCAGAAGTGAATGATGGACAATCTGTAAGAATAAATCGGACGCCCCGCCTGCTTGGGCACGAAGTAATACATCATGCCCAGGAAGGCCGCTGTCAGGAAGAAGCCCACCGCGTTGTGACCGTACCACCACTGGGTCATGGCATCCTGCGTACCGGCAAACAAGCTGTAGGACTTGATCGAGAACAGGTCTACCGGCATGGCCAGATTGTTAAACGTATGCAACAACGCAGTCGCCAGAATGAAGGCCAGGTAGAACCAGTTCGCCACATAAATGTGCGGCTGCTTGCGACGCATGATGGTGGACAGGAACAGGATCAGATAGGTGACCCACACGACCAGGATCAGCAGGTCGATTGGCCACTCCATCTCGGCATATTCACGCCCCTGGCTGAAGCCCATCATGTAGGAAATATTGGCCAACACGATGACGGTTTGCCAACCCCAGAAAGTGAGACTCGCCATACCGTCGGAAGTCAGGCGTGTCTGACAGGTACGCTGCACCACATAGTAGGAAGTGGCAAACAGCGCAGACCCCCCAAAGCCGAAGATCACCGAAGTGGTATGAACGGGGCGAAAGCGGCCAAACGAAATGTACGGGTTATCGAAATTCAAAACCGGCCAGGCCAGCTGCGATGCGATATAAACACCGACAAACATGCCAAACACCGCCCATACCAGGGACATGACGGCAAATTTTTTGACAATATCAAAGTTGTACTGCTCAGCTGACGAGAACGCTGTAGTCGCCATGACACCCCCGCTTACACAAGACTTTTAGTTACTGACCGGAACACGATTTGGGTCAGATCGCAAAATCCCCAGCAACCCATGGAATTTTGTTAGCAAAACCAAACATGCTGATTAAATAAAGTGCGGAATTCTACTGGATAGCGTCAAGCTCATCAAGCCGACACACACTCGCAACAAACTACTGGGAGTGCTTCAGCAGCGTGCGCAAGTCACTGGCAATTGCAGCCGGACCTGTGCCAAAAGCCACATGCAGGCGCAATCGGCCTTTTGCGTCAAACACAAAAGTGCCTGCACTGTGGTCAATCAGATAACTACTCTCGCTTTTGACCGCGCTTTTCTGGTAGACCACATTGAAAGTTCTGGCCAATGCAGACAAGCCGCCGGGAGGCGCCATCGCGCCAAGGAAGCCCGGATTGAACGACGGCACGTATTTGGCCAGCAAGGCTTGCGTGTCCCGCTCGGGGTCAACGGTTACGAACACCACCTGGACTTTTTCGCCGTCCGCCCCCAACTCGCGGATGGCTGCAGCGAAGTCTGCCAGGGTTGTAGGACACACGTCCGGGCAATGCGTATAACCAAAAAACAAGGCCACAAGCTTGCCGCGAAAATCCGCCAGTGTGCGCGTCTTGCCCGTATGATCGACCAGATGGAAATCCAGCCCCCAGGGCACGCCGGTAATATCCGTCGCCATAAAAGTTGTCTGACTCGGCGGCGGCGGGCGCTCACACCCCGTGCCGAAAGCCGCCACACCGAGCAACAGGCTGACCCCCAGCCATGCACGGTTATGGCGCAAGCGCAACATCAAATTATTTCCAGCGCCGCAGCGGGCATATCGGCCAGGCGATATTTTCCCGATTTAACCGCCTTTGCCAGCTTTTCGAGGGTAGTTTCTTTCAACAGGCTGGCGATCTTCTCTTTAACCGGCAGCCAACGGAAATGCACAGGACAAGCTGTTTCATCCGAGCATTTTTTCAAGCCCAGAAAGCAGCTTTGGGTAAAGGCCGGACCCTCGGTCTGCAACAGGATGACCATCAGACTCATATTCAACCCGTCTTCCTTGAGGCAAAAGCCACCCATACGTCCGCGATATGAATACAGCAGATCACCCTTGGCCAGACTTTGCAGGATTTTGGCCAGATAGGGTGCCGGCACGTTGAGTTGTGCCGCAATATCCTTGTTGAGAACGGGCGTGTCCGCAGGCTGCGTGGCCATATAAATCAACGCCTGCACCGCATATTGGCTGGTTCGCGACAGAATCATTCTGCCCCCTTTGGATATAACTCCTTCAATTATAACAAACTGGTCTGAATATCCACCGAACCTAGTCGGCGGCCATAGGCTACCAGAACCCGCACCGACAGCAGACAAATCCATTCGCCCATGCCGGTTGTGGGCGGAAACAAGGCTACTGCCCGCCGGGTGGCGGCAACACATACGGCGGATGAATTTGTCATTATTCGTCACCCGCAGGATGGCAATCCAGCGCATGCAATTCGCCCTTGCGGCACAAGGCCGATGCCGGGACTCGCTTAGCGTGAAACACGCGAAGCGTGACCCTGTCCCCCTCTCCCGCTTGCGGGGGAGGGCGGGGTGGGGGAACGGACACGGCGCGTAGGGGTTTCATGATCCGGGGCGGCAATTCGCCATGTCCGTTAGGGAAGCGCTGATTTAACCAGCATTTACTTGGAACCGCAGGGACGCCCGTTGGATTATCCGGGCTTGATCAGGCCGGCCCTTAG
This sequence comes from uncultured Thiobacillus sp., assembly GCA_964442685.1. GTDB lineage: Bacteria > Pseudomonadota > Gammaproteobacteria > Burkholderiales > Thiobacillaceae > UBA6918. The sequence goes on along the minus strand of CAYTZP010000015.1, from coordinate 18,290 downwards.
CGGCTTGCACGTCAATCATCAGCCAGCCACTCAACCCGCCCCCAGCAGGGTGCGGCAATGCGCTGAACAAGCGTGTCGATGTTTTCCTGTAACGCTGCCATGTCCGGGTCTATCACGTTAGCCACCCAGCCCGCCAGGGTCAGCCCGCGTGCCTTGATCGCCTCACAGGTCAGCAAGGCATGATTCAGACAGCCCAAGCGCATCCCCACCACCAGCAGCACGGGCAGATCCAGCAGCTTGGGTATCTGGCTCATATCCTGCGACGCATTCAGCGGCACTAGCAACCCACCCGCGCCCTCCACCACCACCAGATCGGCTTGCGCCCTGAGCCGTGCGTAGCTGCGCGCAATGGTTTGCAAATCGGGGGCGATGGCGGCTTGTTGCGCCGCTATGTGTGGCGCGATGGGCGGCGCAAACGAATACGGATTTACGTCTTGCAGTGCAGCGGACACATTGGACGCAGCCATCAACCGCTGCACGTCTTCATTCAACCCGCCCGCATCCTCCCCCGCCGCCACCGGCTTCATGGCCGCCACACGCAGCCCCTGTTGCTTGAGCTGTTCTATCAGCAGGCAACTGATATGGGTTTTGCCCACGCCGGTGTCCGTGCCCGCCACAAGCAGGCCGTGACCGGATAAGGGTGGAATCCGCAGGGTATTCATCGCAAGCCTCCCTTGCGCCGCTCGATGTTGAATTGAATAATCTGCCTGCCGTCTTGCAGCCGGGTTTTGTCACCCACCCAGGCATGACCGTAGATGACTTCATAGCTGGCAGGCAATCTGCCTTGGTGACGGAAACGCTCGTAGGCTGCCTGCAAACGCTGCCAGGCCGCCTTGCCCATCAAGCCTTGTGTTCTTGAAGCGACCGCGTTGTGCGCGCCAATGCCTTTGATGTCGAGCATGAGGCTTTTCAGATCGGCATAGGTCAGCGTCAGCATTTCCATTTCCATCACCGGATGCTGGAAACCAGCGTGTACCAGCATGTCGCCAATATCATGCATGTCGGTAAAGCGGCTGACATGCTCATGCGTATCGAGTTGCGAAAATGCCTGGCGCAATTCTTTCAGCGTATCCGGCCCCAGGGTGGCAAATACCAACAGCCCTCCAGGTTGCAGCACCCGATGCCATTCGCGCAAACAGGCTTCGGTATCGCCCGCCCATTGCAAGGCCAGGCTCGACCAGAGCATGGATTGACTGGAAGTTTTGAACGGCAGTTGCTCCATGTCGGCGCATAAAAATTTCAGTCCGGGCGCGGGAAAGAGTTTGTTGCGCAATTGTTTCCAGCGCGAATCGGGGATATGTTTGTCGCGGCACACCTGCAACATCGGTGCGGCAATATCCAGTGCCGTGATAGCCGCCTTGGGGTAGGCCGCACGCAGGTAGGCCAAGCCTTCGCCCGTGCCGCACCCGGCATCGAGTATCTGTTGCGGCGCGAGCTTGAACAGCGCCAGACGCTCGGCCAGCCGCGCGGTCACTTCACGCTGCAATGCCGCGTGGGCGTCGTAATGCGATGCCGCCCGCGCAAAGGCGCGCGCGACTTCGTGCTTGTCGATCTGCGGTTTGTGCATGAACTCGTTAACCATGAATCAACTCCGCCACGGCTTCCGCGTGCGAAAGAAATGGCGCATGTGCCGCACCGGGCACTTCGTGCAGCCGCGCACCGGGAATCTGCCCCGCCATCCAGCGTGCCGCAGCGACAGGCGCGAGTTTGTCGCCCACGCCATGTATCAGCGCCACCGGCAGACGCAGTTCCCGCAACTGCTGACGCAAGTCCGTCGTGCGCAAAACAGACAGACCGGATTGCAGCACAGACATTTCTGGCGGCGGCAGGGACAACAACTTTCTGCGCAATTCCCCCAGCACGGTTTTGAGTGCCTCTGACCCCTGCGCCTGCAAAGACAGAAAACGCCGGATCGTGCCTGCGTAATCCTGCGCAAGGCTGTCGGCGAATTGTTCGAACACCGTGTCGTCCACCCCATGCGTCCAGTCAGACTTGTTCACAAAACAGGGCGTGGCACCAATCAACACCAGCTTGTCGAACTTGTGCGGATAAAGCATGGCCATGCGCATCGCCACCAGACCACCCAGTGACCAGCCAACCAGGGTGGATTGTTCTTCCAACTGCGGCAGTAAATGTTCAACCATGCCATCCAGCCCCAGCGCGGGCGCGCTGCCCGCATAACCCGGCAGCGGCAAGGCCGTTGCATGGGCAAGCCGGTTCAGCAGCGGCTGCCAGATCACCGGATGCGTGCCCCAGCCATGCAACAAGACCATCTGTTTCATGTATCAAGCAATCTCACGTATCGCGGCGGCCAGCGCATTCACATCGTCCGCGGAATGCGCGGCGGAAAGGCTGATGCGCAAGCGCGCCGTATTCGCCGGCACGGTCGGCGTGCGGATTGCGGGAACCAGCAGGCCACGTTCCAGCAGTTGCTTCGACACGCGCACCGCTTCGGCATTAGCGCCAATGATCAGGGGCTGGATCGGCGTTCCCGATGGCAACAGCCGCCAGCGCGGCAGATCGGCCAAACGCTGACGCAACTGCACGACATGTTCACGCAATGCAGCGCGGCGCGTTTGACCATCGCGTATCTGTTGCAGACTTTCCCGCAGCGCGCCCGCCAGCATCGGCGGCATCGCCGTGGTGTAAACATAGGTTCTGGCTTTTTGCACCAGCCAACGGATGACACTTTCATGCGCGGTCACCGCAGCACCCGCCACGCCTGCGGCCTTGCCCAGGGTGGCAAGATAAATCACGCGGTCACTGGCTCTGGCCGCAGCAGTCAGCCCGCCACGGCCGTCGTTCAGCACGCCAAAACCGTGCGCGTCGTCCAGATACAGCCAGGCGTCATGGCGTTCGGCCAATGCCAGCAATCCATCCACGTCGGCAAGATCGCCATCCATGCTGAACACCAGATCGGAAGCAATCAGTTTGATGCCGGCCTGACTGCGCGCAAGCTGTCCTTCCAGCTGATCCAGCGCGCCGTGCGCATATCTGGAAAATTTCGCGCCGCACAATTGCGCGGCATCGTTCAGCGAAGCGTGATTGAGCTTGTCGGCAAACACTTCGGCATGACGATCGAGCAGCGCCATGAACACACCAAGATTCGCCATATAGCCGGTGGAAAAAAGCAGCGCGGCGGGCTTGCCGACAAATGCGGCGAAGGCGGCTTCAAATTCCTCATGCAGTTGATGATGCCCGGTAATGAGATGCGAGGCACCCGCGCCAAGACCGCATTCCCCCAGCGATTTTTGCGCGGCGGCGACCAGCGCCGGGTCGCTCGCCAATCCCAGGTAATCATTGCTGCAAAACGACACGACATCGCGCCCGCCCACCCGCACGCGCGCGCCTTGCGGCGATTCCAGCAACAGGCGGCTACGCAGCAAATCGTCTGCCTTGAGTTGCGCCAACCCCAGCTCCAGCCGGGTCAGCGCGGCAAACCCAGTCATGCAGCCGTCAGGCCAAGTTTTGCAAACAGCTCCTGATCCCTTGTCCATTCCGGGTTGCCGGTCGTCAGCAGTTTGTCGCCATAGAAAATGGAATTGGCGCCGGCCAGAAAACACAGCGCCTGGGTGCTGTCGCTCATTTGCTGGCGACCGGCAGACAAGCGCACATAAGAACCTGGCATCAAAATCCGCGCCACCGCGATGGTGCGCACAAACTCCAGCGGGTCGAGTGCATCCGTGCCGTGCAAGGGCGTGCCCTTGACCTGCACCAGCAGATTGATCGGCACCGACTCCGGCGGCGGATCGAGGCTGGCCAGTTGCGCCAATAATCCTGCGCGCTGGGTGCGCGATTCGCCCATACCGACTATGCCGCCTGCGCACACGTTGATGCCCGCGCCGCGCACTTTGTTCAAGGTATCCAGGCGATCCTCGAAATCACGCGTGGAAATGATCTCGCCGTAAAACTCCGGCGCGGTATCCAGATTGTGGTTGTAATAGTCCAGCCCCGCGTCTTTCAGTTGCTCGGCCTGGCCTTCGCGCAACATGCCCAGCGTGCAGCAGGTTTCCAGCCCGAGGGCTTTCACCTCGCGCACCATGGTCAGCACCGGATCGAGGTCTTTCTGCTTGGGGCCGCGCCAGGCTGCACCCATGCAAAAGCGTGTGGCGCCCGCATCTTTCGCCGCGCGCGCGGCGGTTAACACGGCATCAACATCCAGCATCGGCTCATCCGGCACGGCATCGGGATGACGCCGGGACTGCGGACAATAGCTGCAGTCCTCCGGACAGCCGCCGGTCTTGATCGACAGCAGCGTGGAGAGCTGGATTTTGTTCGGCTCGAAATTTGCGCGATGCACGGTTTGCGCTTCAAACAGCAGATCGTTGAAAGGCTTTTCAAACAGCGCCAGTACATTTTCCACCGGCACGCTGGTTTCCACCGCCTTGTGAACATGGATGGATGCGCAATTACAACTACTCATAAATGGCTACCTCGATGGTCATATCTTGCCAGTCTTCTCTGGCGGCTTTCCAGATGGCGTACAAACCCGCAGGCACGACAATGACAAACAGCAGCGCCCATACCACAGCCACCCCGCTCCAGCCGCCCAACAGGCCATAAATGGGTTGACCAAAGACAACCATGGCGCCAGTTGCGCCATAAAAGCGATAACCCGCCCAACGGTTGTAGTCACGCGTTCTGGAATTGGGGTGATGGGCAATGCTGGCGTAAACAAAAATCGAAGCCGCCAGCCAGATCATCAGCGGCGGAAATGACAGCACAAAGGGCAGAAAACCGATCTTGTGGCTGGCCAGCAATTTGCCCAGCAGCAAGGCGGAAATTCCGATCGAAATCGCGGCTACGCTCGCAATATTGAACAGTTGGGCGGAAAATCTCGACGAATCGCCTTCAATTACGCGTTTTACTTTCATAGTGGCCGGAATCCGGATTAAAACGGCATGAATTATCCCGGCATGAGCTCAGCCCTGTCAAAAGATACCGCCCACAACTTGAACAACCGCACAATTTTTCACCGTCTTATCGACACCATCGAACAGCCTCGTTGCCTGTTGTGCCAGCAGCCCGGCAGCGCGCTGTGCGCGCCCTGCCGGGCAGATTTGCCCTGGCTGAGCAAGCTGCGCTGCCCGGTATGCGCCCTGCCTACGCCGGGCGGCGAAACCTGCGGGCACTGCCTGCGTCAGCCGCCCGCCTACGACCATGTGCTGGCTCTGTTTGCTTACGCCTTTCCCGTCAACCGCCTGATTCATCATCTCAAATACCATGAGCAGCTGCGCATTGCGCCGCTGTTGGGCGGTCTGCTCAGCGAACAAATCAGCCACACGCCTGACCTCTGGCTGCCCATGCCGCTCCACGCCAATCGCCTGAAACAACGCGCTTTCAACCAGGCGGCGGAAATCACCCGTGAACTGGCACGGCAAAGCCATGCGCCAATGCATACGGGGCTGGCAAGCCGCGTGAAAGACACCCCGCCGCAGGCCGGGCTCAAGCGCGATGCGCGACACAGGAATATGCGCAACGCGTTTGTCTGTAATGGCGACGTATCGGGGTTGCATATTGGCATCGTTGACGACGTGATGACCACCGGCAGCACGCTGAATGCGTTGGCAAAAATCCTGAAAGAAGCTGGCGCGAAGCAGGTCAGCTGCGCACTGATCGCCCGCGCGCTGTAAAAGCCCTTACAGGGAAATTTCTTCCACGCCGAAAATGCGCCGGTATTCGCGCATGGCGTAGCGGTCAGTCATGCCGGCAATGTAATCGGCTATGGCTCGCGCGCCGTGCTGGTTGACGTTTTCCTGGTGTTCGGGCGAGAGCAATTTGGGCTCGGCCATGAACGCCTCGAACAGGCTCTGGATAATGCGCGTGGCCTTGCTGGTCATGCGCATGACTTTGTAATGCTGATATAGATTCACGCGCAGATAACGCTTGAGTTCGCGCTGCTGTTCCAGCATGTCCACCGAAAAACCCGCCAGCGGCGCGGTTTCGCGCACGTCCTGCAAAGTCCGCACGCCAGCTTGTTGCAGATTGGCCTGGGTGGTTTGCACCAGATCAAGAATCAGCGCATTGATCATGCGTCGCACGATTTCATGCACCACGCGACGGCCATTGAGCGCCGGATAGCGGGCTTTGACTTCGTCGTGGCAGCGCGCGAACAGGCGCGTTTCACGCAGGCCATCCATGTCGATCAACCCCGAGCGCAAACCGTCATCGACATCGTGATTGTTGTAGGCAATCTCGTCTGCCAGATTGGCAATTTGCGCTTCCAGCGAAGGCTGCTTCTTGTCCAGGAATCGTTGCCCCAGTTCGCCCAGTTCACGCGCATTAGGCAGGGAGCAATGTTTAAGAATGCCTTCGCGGGTCTCGTAGCAAAGATTCAGCCCGTCGAATTCGGCGTAGCGCAATTCCAGTTGATCCACCACGCGCAGCGATTGCAGATTGTGCTCAAATCCGCCATGTTCCTTCATGCAGGCGTTCAGCGCATCCTGTCCCGCATGACCAAACGGCGTGTGCCCAAGGTCATGCGCCAGTGCCACGGCTTCGGTCAGCTCTTCATTCAGATTCAGCAAACGCGCAATAGTGCGGCCAATCTGCGCCACCTCAAGGCTGTGCGTCAACCGGGTGCGGAAATGATCGCCTTCATGGTTCACGAACACCTGGGTTTTGTATTCCAGCCGTCGAAACGCGGTGGAGTGCACGATGCGGTCGCGGTCGCGCTGAAACTCGCCGCGTGGATGTGCGGGCGGCTCGGCATGGACGCGGCCTTTGGTCTGCGCATCATGCGCGGCGTAGGGCGCAAGTTCAGGTCTGGCTGACATATCCTGTCAAGCTCGCTTCAAGGTCGTTTTGCGAAAGATCAGCGGTGATGATTGCCTCGCCGATTTTCTTCAGCAGCACGAAACGGATTTTTCCGGCTTCGACTTTCTTGTCGTGTCCCATATATTCCAGATACTTGTCCACGCCCAGCGCAGGCGCGGTATCCGGCAAACCTGCCGCGCGAATCAGCGCACGGCTGCGCGCCACATCCGCATCAGAAAGCCAACCCTTGCGGCGCGAGGCATCCGCCGCCAGCACCATGCCCGCCGCCACTGCCTCGCCATGCAGCCAGTTGCCGTAGCCCATGCCGGATTCGATGGCATGACCGAAGGTATGGCCCAGATTGAGAATGGCGCGGATGCCGCCCTCGCGCTCGTCCTGCGCCACCACCTGCGCCTTGATTTCGCAGGAGCGGTAAATGGCGTGGCTGATCGCCGCCTCGTCCAGCGCCAACAACTTTTGCATATTGGCTTCCAGCCAGGCAAAGAATTCCGCGTCCCAGATCAGGCCATATTTGATGACTTCCGCCAGCCCGGTCGACAGTTCCCTCGGCGGCAGTGTCTTGAGCGTATCGGTATCGGCCAGCACCACCTTGGGCTGATAAAACGCGCCAATCATGTTTTTGCCCAGCGGGTGATTGATGCCGGTCTTGCCGCCTACCGAGGAATCCACCTGCGACAGCAGCGTCGTCGGCACCTGAATGAAAGGCACGCCGCGCTGGTAGCTGGCCGCGGCAAAACCGGTCATGTCGCCGATCACGCCGCCGCCCAGCGCAATCAGGGTCGTCTTGCGCTCGGCGCGGCTTTGCAACAAGCCATCAAAAATCAGGTTCAGCGTTTGCCAGTCTTTATACGCCTCGCCATCGGGCAGAATCACGGGTGTGACTTCCACCCCAGCGCCGGTCAGGGTTTGGGTCAGGCGTTCAAGATACAGCGGCGCGACCGTGGTGTTGGTCACGACCACCACGCGCTTTTGCGCCAGATGCGGCAGAAGCAGATCGGCGCGGTCAAGCAGGCCGGAGCCAATATGGATGGGATAGCTTCTGTCGCCGAGATCGACGGTTAAGGTTTGGGCTGAGCGGGTTTGCATGGGTGGGGTCGGCTAAACAGGTGGCTTATTTTACCTAATCCGGAACGTTTGACCGCTTGGGTTAAAATCCGTCCATGACCACACCCGCCATCCACTCCCTTGAAGAACTGCGCGCCCGCATCAGCGAATTTGCCCGTGCCCGCCAGTGGGATGACTACCACACCCCGAAAAACCTGGCGATGGCGCTGATTGTGGAAGCGGCCGAGCTGGTGGAGCGCTTTCAGTGGCTGACGCCGGAAGAAAGCGCCAAGCTGGATGCCGGGCGGCATGAGCAGGTGCGGCAGGAGATTGCCGATGTGCTGATATACCTCACCCGTCTGGCTGACATGCTGAACATTGACCTGCTTGATGCCGCTGCCGACAAGCTGGAAATCAACGCGCGCAAATACCCGGTGGAGAAATGCCTGGGCAATGCCAACAAATACAACGAGCTGGAATCCAGCGAATCTGAATCATGAGCGATCAACCTTACTTCAAGCATCATGTGTTTTTTTGCACCAACCAGCGCGACGACGGCGCCAAGTGCTGCGGCGCTTCGGGCGGACAGGAGATGCGCGACTATCTGAAAAAACAGGTGAAGAAGCTGAATCTGAATGGCGAGGGCAAATGCCGCATCAATTCGGCTGGCTGCATGGATCGCTGCGATGAAGGCCCGCTGCTGGTGGTGTATCCGGAAGCCACCTGGTACACCTATGTGGACAAGGAAGACATTGACGAAATCCTCTCTGAACACTTGCAGCATGGGCGCATTGTCGAGCGCCTGAAAATCTGATGCCGGACACCGCGCCTCACGCCGCCGATGACCAGCGCCTGACACGCCACAAATTGCGTATCGCCACACCGGGCGGACGCATGGAAGTGGTGATTGACGACCCCGCAGGCTCGCCGGAGTTTTCTGGTCGCAAAGGTCTGATGCTCATTGCCCATCCCCATCCGCTACAAGGCGGCAGCCTCGACAACAAAGTGGTTCACAGCCTCGCACGCATTGCGACGGACAATGGCTATGTGGCCGTGCGCGCAAATTTTCGCGGCGTGGGCATGAGCGAAGGCGAATACGATAAGGGACGCGGCGAAGTCGAAGACATGCTGGCGATCATGGCATTCGTCAGCAAAAACTACCCCGATCTGAAATGGTGTCTGGCCGGGTTTTCCTTTGGCGCTTATGTGCAGAATCAATTGGCGCAGCGCATCCACAGCGATTGCGTGTTGCTGGTGGCGCCCGCCGTCAACATCTGGAAATTTGACGCGCCCGTGCCCGGCACGCAGATCATTCATGGCGACGAAGATGAGGTAGTGCCATTTGCCGATGCCAAAGCCTGGGCGGATCAACACCAGACACCGCTCACCGTCATCCACGGCGCGGGGCATTTTTTTCACGGCAAGCTGGCCGAACTGAAACAGGCGGCAACTGCGCGATGCCAGTGGTAAGCGCAACCGGCCTGCGCAAACACTACGCCAGCCAGACTGTCGTTGATGGGCTTGATCTGGAATTGCAGCCCGGCACCTGCCACGGCCTGCTGGGTCCGAATGGCGCAGGCAAAACCACCACACTGAAAATGCTGCTGGGGCTGGTTGCGCCGGATGGCGGCGACCTCCGCGTGCTGGATTTTGCCGTGCCGTCGCTGGCAAGACAGGCGCGCTTGAAAATCGGCGTGGTGCCGCAAATGGACAACCTCGACCCGGACTTCACGGTAGCCGAAAACCTGCTGGTGTATGGCCGTTACTTCAATCTGAAGGACAGCGAGATTCGCGCGCGTATCCCGCAGTTGCTGGAATTTGCCGGGCTTGCCAGCCGCGCCGACGCGCGCATCCAGACCCTGTCCGGCGGCATGAAACGGCGACTGACACTGGCCAGATCGTTGATCAATGACCCGGATGTGATCTTTCTCGACGAACCCACCACCGGCCTTGATCCGCAGGCGCGGCACGTCATCTGGCAAGGCTTGCGTAAATTATTGAGTCAGGACAAAACCATTCTGCTCACCACGCATTTCATGGATGAAGCCGAAAGATTGTGCGATGTGCTGACCGTGATTGACCACGGCAAAATGATTGCCAAAGGCAGCCCCAAGGAATTGATTTCCACGCTCATCGAACCGGATGTGCTGGAAATTTTTGGCGAGGAAGCCGCCGCCTGGCAACAGGCGCACGCCACCCAACAATGCGAGCGCCACGAACAGGCCGGTGAAACCCTGTTTTGCTACACCCGCAACGCCGACGCCGCACTGGACTCGCTGAAATCGCACCACAACCTGCGCTACCTGCACCGCCCCGCCAATCTGGAAGATGTGTTCCTGAAACTGACCGGGCGGGAGTTGAGAGACTGATGTTTGCCCTGCCCCGATTCTCCCTGCGCTTCATCCCGGTGTGGCGGCGCAATTTCCTGGTCTGGAAAAAGCTCGCCATCCCGTCCATGCTGGGCAACCTGGCCGACCCCATGCTCTATATGCTGGGGCTGGGCTTTGGCCTGGGCAGCCTGCTGCCGGATGTGGATGGCATGTCCTACCTGACCTTTCTGGGCGCGGGCACGGTGGCGTACTCGACCATGAACAGCGCCACTTTCGAGACGTTGTACTCGGGTTTTTCGCGTATGCATGTGCAAAAAACCTGGGAGGCCATCCTCAATACCCCGCTGGAACTGGACGACGTGCTGATGGGCGAATGGCTGTGGGCGGCCAGCAAGAGCGTGCTGTCCGGTGCGGCCATTCTGGCAGTGATCTGGGCGCTGGGCTTGCAGGCCGACTGGCTATTGACGCTGTGGATTATCCCGCTGGCTTTCATCGTTGGCCTGTGTTTCTCGGGCATGGGGCTGGTGATGACTTCGGTTTCACCCAACTACGACTTTTTCCTCTATTACTTCACCCTGGTCATCACCCCCATGGTGCTGCTGTGCGGTGTGTTTTACCCGGTCAGCCAGCTGCCGCCGGTTTTGCAGAGTATTTCCGCCTGGCTGCCGCTGACCCACGCCATCGACATCGCCCGCCCGCTGGTGCGCGGTGACATCCCGGCCAACTGGCTGCTGCATATCGGCGCGTTGCTGGCCTGGGGCATGGCCGGATTCTGGATTGCGCTGGGGCTGACGCGGCGCAGACTGCTGAAATAGGAGAATTGCCAGCCCGGCAATATTCGTATAGCTTTGTCCTAATTAAAGCGTTGCGGAGCAAGCATGGACTTCGATTATGACATTGCCATTATTGGCGCTGGGGCAGCCGGTCTGAGTTTTGCGCTTTCACTGCGCGATGCGGGGCTGCGCATTCTGCTGCTGGAAAAGGAAGCTGAGCCAGGCCTTGCCAACCCGGCATTTGATGGGCGCGAAATTGCATTGACGCATCGCTCGGTCGATACGCTAAAAAAGTTGGGAGCCTGGGAACGCATCCCCACCGAGGAAATTTCCCTGCTGAAAAACGCCCGCGTCATGAACGGTTCGGACAGCCAGTTTCTCGGCTTCGAACCGGAAGACAGCAAACAAGAAGGGCTGGGTTATCTGGTGCCCAACCATCTCATTCGCAAATCCCTGTTTGAAGCATTCAAACAAAACACCAGCGTTGATCTGATGACGGAACAAAAGGTCGTGTCCATCCGGGCGCAAAAGAATCATGCGCTGCTCACTACCGACAAAAACCAGAGTATCACTGCCAGGCTGGCAGTCGCGGCGGATACCCGTTTTTCCGAAACCCGGCGCATGATGGGCATTGCCGCCAGGATGCGGGATTTCGGCAAAACCATGATGGTGTGCCGCATGACGCATGAAACGCCGCACGAACACATTGCATATGAATGGTTCGATTACGAACAGACCGTTGCCCTGTTGCCCTGCAACGACAATGTCTCGTCCCTGGTGCTGACCCTGCCGGCTCACCAGATTGCCGAATTGATGACAAAAGATGAAGAGTCGTTCAGCCGCCAGATTGAAGCCCGGCTCCAGTCCCGCTGGGGACGCATGCAGCTTGCCGGATCGCGGCACGCCTATCCGCTGGTGGGGGTGTATCCCGACCGATTTGTAGCAGAACGCTTTGCGTTGATCGGCGATGCCGCGGTCGGCATGCACCCGGTCACCGCACACGGCCTCAATTTCGGCCTGCTCAGCCAGGAAACCCTGGCCAGCGGAATCCGCCAGGCGCTATCAAAAGGGCAGGACATCGGCGCGCCCGATTTGCTGGCCAGATATGACCAGACCCATCAACGCGCAACCCTGCCGCTCTACCTGGCCACGCTGGCCGTGGTCAGCCTGTTTACCAATGACACGCTGCCTGCACGCGTCCTGCGTGAAGCCGTGCTCAGCGCCAGCCGACACGCCAGTCCGCTGAAAAAACTGGTCTCGCGGCAACTGTCCGGTTCTGCCGGGCTGCTGCCACCTTTACCCGCCCCGCCGGGCTTTGACCTGATCCGGCGCTTGCTGTCACATTGAACCTAACGGACATGGCGAATTGCCGCCCCGGGTCATGAAACACCTACGCGTCGTGCCCGTTCCCCCACCCCTCCCTCCCCCGCAAGCGGGAGAGGGAGACAGGGTCACGCTTCGCGTGTTTCACGCTAAAAACCGCACACTCGGATGCGTCCACCTGCGGTTTCCAGGTTGAACCCGCCTCGCAAAGTAGTTGACTTAATTGCTCAAGTATTCTTTAATAGTACCTGACTAATTTCTTCAACTTTTCTGATCGAGGTATGAACATGGATTTGCCCGCACGCGATGGTGATGGTTATTTGCAGGATATGAGCGACTGGACAGAAGATGTCGCCCGCGCCATGGCCGCAGCCGACAATTACGAACTGTCCGACGAAAAATGGGAACAGATCATGAAGGCGCGTGAGTACTACGACGAGTTCCAGTCGGTTCCCCCGATCCGCAAGTTTGCCAAATATCTGGACATAGATCAGAAAGAACTGTTCAACACCTGGATGACCGGCCCGATGAAGCCGATCACCAAGTACGGCGGCCTGCCCAAGCCCACAGGCTGCGTTTAAGTTTCAGCCCCTCCAAGGTTAAAGCGTCCTTCGGGGCGCTTTTTTATTGCCGTCAACCTGCCAGCCTAGTCAGCGCCTCGCGATATTTCTCGGCAGTTTTCGCTACCACTTCATCCGGCAGCACCGGCCCGGGCGCTTGTTTGTTCCAGCCGGTGGATTCCAGCCAGTCGCGCACGAACTGCTTGTCGAAACTGGGCGGATTGCTGCCAACAGCATATTGATCTGCTGGCCAGAAACGCGAGGAATCCGGTGTCAACACTTCGTCGATCAAGTGCAAGGTGCCGGTTTCATCCAGCCCGAATTCAAACTTGGTGTCGGCAATGATGATGCCCCTGGTAAGCGCAAACGAAGCTGCCTGCGTATACAGGGCAAGGCTGGCGTCTCGTACCTTGGCCGCCAGTTCTGCGCCCAGCAGTTCCTCGCATTTAGCGTAGCTGATGTTTTCGTCGTGCTGACCCAGTTCAGCCTTGGTCGATGGCGTGAACAGGGCTTGCGGCAATTTGCCCGCCTGTTGCAGCCCGGCGGGCAGGGCAATGCCGCACACGCTGCCGGTTTTCTGGTATTCCGCCCAGCCCGAGCCGACCAGATAGCCACGCACGATGGCTTCTACCGGCAGAGGTTTCAGGCGTTTGACCACCAGTGAGCGCCCGCTGACCTGCGCGCGCTCGTTTTCTGCCACCACGCTTTCCGGATCAATGCCGGTAAGCTGGTTGGGAATGACGTGGCCTAGTTTGCCAAACCAGAACCGGGTCACGTCGGTCAGCACCGCGCCCTTGCCGGGGATGGGCGTGGGCATGATGACATCAAAAGCGGACAGGCGGTCGGTGGTCACCAGCAGCAGTTTGTCGTCGCCTACGGCATAGATGTCGCGCACCTTGCCTTTGGAAATCAGCGGCAGGCTTTTGATGCTTGTTTCAAATACCGGAGCAGTCATGGTTGCGGGCTTTGCGGAATCAACAAAGGGCGAATTATACCTGCCCGCATACATCGCACTTTGCAGGTAAGCCGTGCGCAAATGGCGAATGGCCACCAATAGCGCCGCCGCCATCGGCAAGGCGAGCAATACACCAAAGAAACCGAATAGCTGCCCGAACGCGGCCAGCGCAAAAATCACCGCCACCGGGTGCAGGCCGACACGCTCACCGACCAAATAAGGCGTGACTACCATGCCTTCCACCGCCTGGCCGATCATGAATACCATCAGCACCGGCAACACCCCGGAAAGCGACTGGAATTGCAGTGTGGCTTCGAGCACGCCCAGCACCAGGCCAATCGTTGCGCCTACGAATGGGACAAACCCCAGAATGCCGGTGAGAATACCGATAGGCAAGGCGTAATCCAGCCCGGCCAGCGACAGCCCCACGGAATAAAACACGCTCATGGCCAGCATGACGGACAACTGGCCACGCAAAAATTCGGATAGCACGCGGTCAATTTCGCGCGCAAGTTGGCCGATTTGCGTGTGCCACGGGCGTGGAATCAGGCTATCCACTTTTGCAACCAGCCCATCCCAGTCACGCAGCAGGTAAAACGCAATCACCGGAATCAACAGCAGGTTGATGGCAGCGGTGAGCAAGGCCATCGCGCCATTGCCCAGTTTTGGCAAAAACTGTTGCGCCGCCTCGCCCGCGCCCTGGGCATGTGCGGCCAGCCAAGTGCGCACGGCCTCCATATCAATTTGCAGCGGCACGCCAAACAGTCCGGTCAAGCTGGGCAGCAACTCGTATTGCAACCAGCCCAGGTAATCGGGCAAACGCTCGGTTAGTAACTGCGCCTGGTTGATAAACAGTGGAATCACCATCAACACCAGTCCCGCTGCCAGCACCCCCATGCCAATCAGCACGACAAAACTTGCCAGCGTGCGGTTCAGGCCAAGTTTTTCCAGCCGATCGGCCAGCGGATCAAAAATATAGGCGAGCAAGGCCGCCGCCAAAAACGGGGTTAAAACAGGCGACAACACATAGATCAGCCCGCCCGTTAATAGCAAAACAAACAGGGCAAACCAGGGAAGATTTTCAGCGCGTAGCGGCATGGCGGTAAAATAGCGGTTTATTTACCTTCAAGTCTAACGGGTATCCGAATTGGCCTCTATATCTTACAAAGACGCTGGCGTTGACGTTGATGCTGGCGATGCACTGGTCGAACGCATCAAACCGCTGGCAAAAGCCACCATGCGCCCCGAAGTTTTAACCGGCATTGGCGGCTTTGGTGCTGTCATCGAGATTGCCAAGAAATATCAGGAGCCGGTGCTGATTTCCGGCACCGATGGCGTTGGCACCAAGCTCAAACTCGCCTTCATGCTGGACAAGCACGACACCGTCGGCATTGATCTGGTGGCCATGAGCGTCAACGACATTCTGGTGCAGGGCGCCGAGCCGCTGTTTTTCCTGGATTACTTCGCCACCGGCAAGCTGGAAGTGGACAAGGCCGAGGATGTCATTCGCGGCATTGCCGAAGGCTGCAAGCAGGCTGGCTGTGCGCTGATTGGCGGCGAAACTGCAGAAATGCCAAGCATGTACCCGGATGGCGAATACGACTTGGCCGGGTTTGCTGTGGGTGTGGCGGAAAAATCCAGACTCATCGACGGCAGCACCATCCAGCCCGGCGACGTGGTGCTGGGGCTGGCTTCCAGCGGCTGCCATTCCAACGGCTATTCGCTGGTGCGCAAACTGGTGGAAGTCTCCGGCGCCGATCTGAATGCGGATTTTCATGGCCGCAAATTTGGCGATGTGTTGATCGAGCCGACGCGGATTTACGTCAAGCCGCTGCTGGCGCTGATGGCGCAACTGCCGGTCAAGGGCATGGCGCACATCACAGGCGGCGGCCTCACCGGCAACATTCCGCGCGTGCTGCCGGACAACTGCGGCGTCAAACTCGAGCGCAGCGCCTGGAACTGGGGGCCGCTGTTCGACTGGCTGCAAGCCACGGCCAACATCGACAACGATGAGATGTATAAAACCTTTAATTGCGGTATCGGTATGGTGGTGGTCGTTGCATCGGAAGACGCAGACGCGGCAATGGCGCAGTTGCAGGCCAGCGGCGAAACCGTTTATATGCTCGGCAAAGTCGTAGCGCGCAACGCTGGCGCTGAGCAAGTTGATATCCGGTAGGTTCTTTTACAAAGAGGGCGGGAGGACAAGAGCAAAGTCACCACGTTCACTCCTGTCCTCTTGTCCTCTTTGTTCACTTTCAAATGACTAAAGTCGTTGTGCTCCTCTCCGGTCGCGGCAGCAATTTCAAGGCGCTGCTGGATGCAAATCTGCCTGTGATTTTCACTGCCGCCATCAGCAATCGCCCCGCTGCCGCCGGGCTGGACATTGCGCGCGCGCACGGCATTGCCGCCATTGCGCTGGATCACAAGAACTTTGCCTCGCGCGAAGCTTTCGACGAAAAACTGGTGGAAGAAATCGACCGCGCAGGCGCTGATCTGGTGGTGCTTGCCGGTTACATGCGCATCCTGACCAAGCCCCTCGTCGAAAAATACGCAGGCCGGTTAATCAACATTCATCCGTCTTTGCTACCCGCGTTTCCGGGCTTGAATACGCATGAAAACGCGCTTGAAGAAGGCGTAAAAATCCACGGCTGCACGGTGCATTTCGTCACCCCCGAACTGGATCACGGCCCCATCATCATCCAGGCCGCCGTGCCGGTGTTGCCAAACGACACGCCAGACAGCCTGGCGGCGCGTGTATTGGCGCAGGAGCACAAAATCTTCCCGCTAGCCGTCAGATGGTTTACCGAAGGCCGCTTAACCGTGGAGGATGGTATCGTGAACGTTCGTGACACCAGCGTGTCGCAGTCAGTGTTGTCCACTTCCTGAGACTTTCATGCGTACACTGCTCAGCTCAGTTTCAATTTTACTGTTCGCCCTTGCCGGGTTCGCGCAAGCGCAAAGCGCTCCTCAACAAACACCCAAAGAATTCGAGCTGGTTTATCGCTTTTTGCTCAACGGCCAGTACCTCGGCAACGTGACTGACACCTTTCGCCGCGACGGCGATCGCTATCTCCTCACCAGTACAGCAAAGCCCGAAGGCAAACTTGCCATGCTGCTGCCCACGCTGACCTTGACCAGCGAGGGCAAAATTCAACAACGCCGTTTCCTGCCCAGCCGCTTCAGCCAGGTTCGCAGCCACGCCCAGGATAAAACTGCGGTTGCGCAGTTTGATTGGGACGCAGGGCAATTAACGCACCAATATAAAGGCACAACCCGGCAGCTGCCTCTGCCCGCCAAAACTCTGGATGCGCTAGTGCAGCTTTATAGTTTTACCCAGCTGAACAGCCTGCCCGCACAAATTGAGCTGCCCGTTACCAACGCCCGCAAGCTGATGACTTATCGCTACGAAAAACAAGCGCCAGCGCGCGTGGAAGCTGCGCTGGGCACGTTTGACGCGGTCGAATACCGTCGTCTGGCCGGCGAGGATGAAAATGCCATTTCGGTCTGGATCGCGCCCGCCCTGCATAATCTGCCCTTGCAGGTTCGCGTGCGCGAGGAAAGCGGCATATTCGAGCAACAACTCGTGCAAATTCATTTTCGCTGAGTCCGCCCTAACCGGCCATGCAAACCACCAGCAATCGCACAGGCGTGATGACCCTGCGCACCCTGGGGCGCGGATTCTGGCTGAGCATTCTGGCCTCGCTGGCACTGCACGCCATCCTGTTTTCCAATGGCGGCTTGCACACTCCAATATGGAACGACAGCCCCACACTTGAAGCCAGACTTGAGCCAGTTGAATTCAAGGCTGTGAGCCTGCCCAAGCCGGATATTGCAGCAGAAACTGTCACTGAGCCAGCACAACCGCGCCAAGCGGCAGCCGAGCACCCGATGCCAATCCCGACGGATTCACCATCTGCGCCGCCTGCGTCCGCACAGCCCGCTGAAACGCCCGTGCCGGAAAATGACGCAGCGCCATCAAGCCAGCCTGCAACACCCCAGCCCCAAACCCTGCCAGCCCCAGCCGGTTCGCAGACCGCATCGGCTGATGCCATGCGTAATCTGAACAAGCTACCCGAGCGTCTGGAAATCCAGTTTGAGTTGGATGGCATGGTCAGCGGACAGCAGACCCATCGCTGGCAGCGCAACGGCGAACGCTACACCCTGGAAACCGAAGGCGAAGTCACTGGACTGGCAAGTTTGTTCGTGCGCGGCAAGCTCACCCAAATCAGTCAGGGACGGATCGGCGCAAGCGGCCTGATGCCGGAACGTTATGAAACCCGGCATATCACCGGCAAGGTTGAAACCCTGCACTTCGATTATGACAACAACCAAATCGAATCCGCCCGCTTCGACGACAAGCGCGGCAGGCGCGTCTTGGAACTGCCCTTGCTGAGCAGCGCACAGGATCCCTTGAGCGCGATTTACCAACTGGTCATGCTGGCACAGTCCCGTGACGACGGTTTGATTGTTGCGGCCAGCGCCAAACGGGTTAAAGCTTACGCTTACCGCATACTGGGCAATGAGAAAC
>CAYTZP010000014.1:0-37931 GCA_964442685.1 uncultured Thiobacillus sp. | reverse complement strand
GACTCATAATCCTTTGGTCGTCGGTTCAAGTCCGACCGGGCCCACCATTAGCTGTCTTGAAAAATCGCAACGAAGAGGGCGATCATGGGAGAAGAGAGCAGAAAACCGGGGGAAAAGCGTTTGCTGATTCTGCAAACACTGGCCGCCATGCTGGAAGAACCCAGCCAGGAAAAAATCACCACCGCCGCATTGGCCAAACGGCTGGATGTTTCCGAAGCCGCGTTGTACCGGCATTTCGCCAGCAAGGCGCAAATGTATGAGGGGCTGATCGAGTTTATCGAATCGACCTTGCTGGGTCTGGTAGCCAAGCTGACCGCCGAGTCTGATGACCCCGCACGACAGATCGAAGGCATCCTGTCTGTGCTGCTCAGCTTTCCTAAAAAAAATCGCGGCATGACCCGAGTGCTGATCGGCGAAGCCCTCATCAACGAAGACCCACGGCTGCAAAAACGCATCAACCAGTTGCACGACCGGCTGGAAGCGCAACTACGCCAATGCTTGCGTTTCATGGACGGCGGACACACCGGCAAGGATCCAAAACTGCTGGCCAATCTCTATATGGCCTGGATCATCGGACGCTGGCACCAGTTTGCCAAAAGCGGCTTCCAGCGCGACCCCGCCGCAGACTGGGCGGCATCCTGGCAAGAGCTGGGATTGTTATTGAAAACCTGAGCAGATTTTCAAACGCCTCCGGCACACACTTTACAAGTGGGATCCCGGGGAATGCGCACTTCCCGGCACTGTCCGTTTGCAGCGTCATACAGCAGCAATTTTCCGCGCATGGGCTGGCCTGCCCCGCTCAATACTTTAATGGCCTCAACTGCCTGCATGGCGCCGATTAC
Organism: uncultured Thiobacillus sp.; assembly: GCA_964442685.1. GTDB lineage: Bacteria > Pseudomonadota > Gammaproteobacteria > Burkholderiales > Thiobacillaceae > UBA6918. The sequence continues at coordinate 37,089 of CAYTZP010000014.1, read as the reverse complement.
CCCCACCAGGGGAGATAGCACGCCCGCCTCGCTACAGCGCGGCCCCTCTTCATGCACTTCGGGGAAAAGACAGTGATAACACGGCGCATCGGCCATGCCGCTGTCAAATACCGCCAACTGTCCCGCAAACCCCAATGCTGCGCCGCTGACCAGGGGTTTGCGCATCGCCACGCAAGCCTGGTTGATGGCATGACGGGTGGCAAAGTTATCGCTGCAATCCAGTACGACATCAACTTTGGCAACGTTCTCTTGCAGGTTCTCGCCACCTAGCCGCACGGCCAGCGCCTCAACCCGGATAGCCGGGTTAATGGACAAAATCTGCTGTCTGAGCGAGGCCGCCTTATTCACACCGATTGCGCCAGTGTGATGCCCGATCTGGCGTTGCAGATTGCTCAAGTCCACCGCATCGGCATCGGCCAGAATGAGGTGTCCCACACCGGACGCGCCAAGGTACAACGCAGCCGGGCAGCCCAAGCCCCCCGCGCCGACAACCAAGGCTGTTGCCTGTGCCAGCCTTTCCTGTCCTTCGATACCGATCTGTGGCAGCAGGATGTGGCGGCTGTAACGCAGCAGATCGTTATCATTCATGACTGAATTGGGCGGACGTTGCCACGCCGCAGTTGCTTATATACACGGCTGAGTTAAATACGCGGGCTATTTGTATGCACGCCATTCTTCCGGGGTTTCGTCGCGATCCCCGTGCGGATGCTGGTCGTACACCTTGGCAAACACTTGTTGCGATTTGGCGTCAGGCGCGTTAATCGCAAGGTTCTCGCGCTGGACTTTCTCGCAATAATGCACCAGTGCGCGCCGGAGTTTTTGCAGCAGGCCGTTTTCGAGGTGAAAACCCTGCATTTCCAGCGCCTTTTCCAGCCCTTCCAGGGTGTAGTTGCGCACGTCGTAGCTTACCGTAAGCGTCGAGCCGTCCGGCGCCGCAGTGGCCTTGATATCGTCGAGACCATCCAGCAAGGCACAGGCAAGCGCTACCTGCCCGGCAGGCATGGAATGAAAAACAATCTCGCGGGTTTTGTCCAGGTCACACGGCAGCATGGTGATCTCAGTATCGTCCTGCGCAGTGCTTAGCGCAAGACCGGACGCTATTTGTTTTGTACGATATTGATACCCTTCAGCAAATTCAGCGCCTGATTGACCTGGTAATCATTCCTGGACACGACTTCACCCGGTTCCAGCGGTTTGCGTTGAGTTCTTTTGCCTGGCTTGTCATCTTTTCCTGTGTTGTCTGCTGGTTTTTCACTGGGCTTTACCGGTTTGCCGGACTCGCCACCCTGGGGGTTGCCAAGATGCTTGTCCAGGTTCGCTTCACGAACGTTGAGTTCTTCATCCACCGGATTGTCCGGATCATTGACCACGATATCCGGCTCGATGCCTTTTGCCTGAATGGAGCGGCCAGCTGGCGTGAAGTAACGCGCGGTCGTGAGCTTGATGGCGGTATCGCTACCCAGCGGCATGATGGTCTGCACCGAACCTTTGCCAAAAGTCTGCGTGCCCATGACGATCGCACGCTTGTGATCCTGCAAGGCACCCGCCACGATTTCTGACGCTGAGGCCGACCCGCCATTCACCAGCACCACCATGGAAACGGTTTTTACGCCCTCCGGCAGATTTTTCAGGTAGTCTGCCTGCAGCGGACGCAGGTAGTTTTCACGGCTGGCGGTCAGGCGCATTTTGGCGTCTCGCGTGCGCCCCTCGGTGTAAACCACCAACGCATCGGGCTTGAGGAAGGCCGCGCTCACCGCGACTGCCCCATTCAGCAGACCGCCCGGATCGTTGCGCAAATCCAGCACCAGACCCTTCAGTGGCGCTTTGTTTTCCTTGTACATCTTTTGCAATGCTTCAACCAGCAACTCGCCTGTATGTTCCTGGAACTGGGTCACTCGGACATAGCCGTAGCCAGGCTCAACCAGTTTGGATTTGACACTGCGAATCTTGATAACCGCGCGCGTCAATGTCACCGGAAAGGGTTTGCTCTCGCCCTTGCGCAAAATGGTGAGGGTGATTTTTGTGCCGGGCTTGCCGCGCATACGCTTTACAGCGTCATTGAGCTTCATGCCCTTGACCGGGGTGTCATCCAGCTTGATCACCAGATCACCGGTTTTAATACCCGCGAAAAAAGCAGGCGTATCTTCAATTGGCGACACCACTTTGACAAAGCCGTCTTCCATGCTAACCTCGATGCCCAGGCCGCCGAATTCGCCCTGGGTATTGACCTGCATATCCTTGAATTCTTCGGCTTCAAGGTAGGCGGAATGCGGATCCAGCGCGGCAATCATGCCGTTGATCGCACCATTGATTAATTTCTTGTCGTCCACCTGATCGACATAATCGCTTTTGATGCGCGCAAACACATCGGTGAATGCGCGCAACTCCTTGACTGGCAAGCTTGTTACAGCCTGCTTGTCTGCCTGCGCGGTAAAGTTCATCGTCAATGCCGCACCGGCGACCAGGCCGGCCAGCCCAACAGCCACCAGTTTGGATGTATTTAGTTTGTTGCTGCCAGCAGTCATACCATGTCTCGCTTGCTAAGTAAGTAAGCACTGATTTATTCGCTACCGCGAAACATCAGCAGAAAATTTCCCCAGCCTGTCCCAATCAGCGTCTTTACGGTCATTTAACCCAGGACATCGGGTCAACCGGACGCCCCTGGTGTCGCAGCTCGAAATAAACCCCCGTATCCTCCTGCCCGCCGCTGTTTCCGGCAGCGGCAATCGTCTCGCCCGCTTTCACTTTCTCGCCCGTTTTCTTATACAGGCTTTCATTATTGCTGTACAGGCTCATGTAACCCTCGCCATGATCGACAATAATCAGGTTGCCAAAACCGCGCAGCCAGTCCGAAAAAGCCACCACACCCTGCGCCACCACGCGCACTTCCGCACCACCTGTGGCGCGGATGAACAAACCTTTCCAGCTGGGTCCGCCACCTGGTCTGGGAGTACCGAAACGGTTCATGAGTTCCCCGCGCGCGGGCAACCTCAGCGCGCCCTTTAGGCGGCTGAAAGGCAGACCATCCGCACGGTACTCGGGCACTTGTTCGTTCAGCCCCAGGGGTCTGGCGGGTGTGTCAGGTTTTTCTGCGGGTGGTTTGGCGTTGTTACGTTTGCTTGCCGCCCTGGCGGCCGCTTGTTTGGCCAGTCTATCCAGAAGCTCGGTCAGACGCTGTTCGTCTCGCTTGAGCGTGGCGATTTCCTTGCGTTGCGCTGTGATTTGCCCGGAAAGCTTGTTTAGCACCAGCTGGCGATTGTTGCGCTCCTTGAGCAGTTCGGCGCGCTGGCGGATTTGTGACGCTTTGACTTCTGCCAGCGCACGGCCTTTTTCCTCCGCCGTTGTCTTTAGCGCCTCCAGCCGCGACAAATCGCTACGCAAGTCATTGATCAGGCGCGACTGCGACTGTGTGATGTAGGCAAGATAATGAAAATCACGCGCTACCTGGCTGGGATTTTGCCCGTTCAACAGGAGCTTCATGGCATCGCCGCCGCCGCGCATGTAAGCCTGTTTAAGCATTTCCTCCAGCTGCTTCTGGCGTTCCTGGATGCTCAACCGGGTTTGTCCCGACTCGTCCGCCACCGATTTCAACTGTCCTTGTATCTGACGCTGTTCAGCCTCAAGTTTGCGCAGCGCTGACACACTTTCACTGATGGCTTGTTCAGACTGTTTCAGTGCATCAGTCGCCTCGGCGCGGGATTCGCGCGCTTCCTGATGCTCTTTCTGAAGCTGTTGCAAGCGTTCCCGCAGGGTTTCCAGCTCGGCTTTTCGGTCAGCCCAAGCCGGTGACGCGACCACCCCCATGCAGAGCGGTACGACAATCAGGGAAGCACGTCGCCAGATTCGCGTCACTCGAAATTGATCAGCGGTTCGCCACGCATTTCAGGCGGTAAGGGCAAGCCCATCATTTTCAGCAAGGTGGGGCTCACGTCTTCCAGCGCGCCGGTTTCGGCCATGTATGCGTGGCGTTTTCCGATATACAGCAGGGGCACAAGATTAGTGGTGTGTGCCGTGTGCGCCTGCCCGGTTGCCACATCCATCATGAACTCGGCGTTGCCATGGTCGGCAGTAATCAGCACTTCACCATCACGCGCCAATTGCGCCTCTACGACCTTGCCCAGACAGACATCCAGCGCCTCGATGGCGCGCTTTGCCGCCTCGATATCGCCAGTGTGGCCGACCATGTCGGCATTGGCATAGTTGCAGATAATGGCGTCGTACTGTTCGCTGTGAATGGCGGCAATGAGTTTATCCGTCACTTCCCCCGCGCTCATTTCAGGCTTGAGATCATAGGTCGCCACGTCCGGCGAGGGCACCAGAATGCGGTCTTCGCCGGGATAGGAGACTTCTTCACCGCCGTTGAAAAAGAACGTTACATGCGGATATTTTTCGGTCTCGGCTATGCGCAGCTGATGCAGACCCAGATTGGCGATGTATTCGCCAAATCCATTTCTGATCCGTTCCGGCGGAAAAGCCACGGTGACGTCAAAGTCATCGCTGTAACCTGTCAGCGTGCAGTAGGCCGACAGCTTCGGTCGCACCTCGCATTCAAATTCATTGAAATCCGGCTCGATGAAGGGGCGCGACAGTTGCCGCGCGCGATCGGAACGGAAGTTCATGAACACGATCGCATCGCCATCCTGCATCTGCGCCGGTTTTCCGCCCGCCGGCACAATCGCGGTGGCTTTGACGAACTCATCGGTCTCGCCGCGTGCATAGGCCGACTCCAGCGCGGCCATGGCCGTGGGCGCGACATAATCGGCCTTGCCCTGTGTCAGCAGGTCGTAGGCGGACTTGACCCGCGCCCAGCGCCGGTCACGATCCATGGCGAAATAGCGGCCAATAATGCTGGCAATCTGGCCTTTGCCCAGCTCGTCAATCTTGTCCTGCATGCGCTGGATATTGACTGCTGCGCTTTTCGGGGGGGTGTCGCGTCCGTCGGTAAAGGCGTGAATGTAAATTCTGTCCATGCCCTCGTCCGCCGCCATTTTCAGCATGGCGTGGATGTGGTTTTCATGGCTGTGCACGCCACCATCGGACAGCAAACCCAGAATATGTAACGCCCCGCCCTTGTCTTTGGCTGCCTTGATGGTGGCCTTGAGCATGGGGTTGGCGAAGAACGAGCCGGATTCGATCGCGTGATCGATGCGGGTGTATTCCTGATACACCACGCGACCGGCGCCGATATTGAGGTGGCCTACTTCCGAGTTGCCCATCTGGCCTTTGGGCAGTCCCACTTCGGACTCGGAAGCGTGAATAACGGTGTGGGGGTAGCGGTTCCAGAGGCTGACCCAGTTGGGCTTGTCTGCCTGGGCAATAGCATTGTGCGCACGTTCGGAACGGCAACCAAAGCCATCCAGAATAATCAGCAAAACCGGGTTAACTTTCATGCAGAAAACAATTCACAAGTGACTTTTTTTGGATTAATGTTCTTTATTATATGTTGATATACCCTATCTAGACTCATTCTAAAATTCTACACGAGGCAAGGACATGACGCGAATTGGGGACGAAGACGTGGAGCTGATGGACAAGGAAGAGCATATCGAGCAAGCCTCGCGTGCCATGAAAGCGATGTCGCACCCGTTGCGCCTGAAAATCCTTTGCATCCTGGGCGACCATGAAGTCAGCGTGCAGGACATCGTTGACAATGTCGGCACCTCGCAAAGCAATATCTCCCAGCATCTGGCCATCCTGCGCGACAAGGGCGTGTTGAAGACCCGCAAGGACGCCAACCGGGTTTACTACCGCGTGGGCGACACCCGCACACTGAAACTCATCGGCATGATGCGCGACGTATTCTGCGGTTTTGCCAAGTAATGCACCGTGTTCAGGTCGCCTGAACCAAGAATACAGCCTGATGATGAAAGCCCGGTGCCACCGGGCTTTTTTATTGGTTCATTTGCAGTAAAGTGTAGGTAACAACTTGAAATATAGAGTCTATTAGCATATTCTAATGGAATATTCAGGAGACTTATCCATGCACACCTCCCTGCGCTTCATCGCCCGCCCCATTGTCTTATTTGCCCTGTTGTCAGCCAGTCTGCCAACGCTGGCCGCCCTGCCCTTTGCCACCGCCAAGGTCGGCTTTCAGAACACCGATAAATCCTATTCGACCGAAGCCACGGTCGAGGCCGTGCGTCAATCCACGGTTTCGGCACAGGTTTCCGGTCGCATCACGGCAGTCAATTTCGATGTGGGCGACCAGGTAAAAGCCGGGCAGGTGATTGTGCGTATCGATCCCGCCGAATTGAGTCAGGCCGTGGCCGGCAGCCGTGCCCAGGTCGCACAGGCCGATGCCATGCTGGCCAACGCAAAGGCCAACTACGAACGTCAACAACAACTTTTCCAGCAAAAATTCATCTCCCAGGCCGCACTGGACAAGGCCACCGCCGAATACCGCGCCGCGCTGGCCAGCGCCGCCGCCGCCAAGGCAGGCGCGGGACAAACCGCCACGGTGCGTTCCTACACCACGCTGACCGCGCCATTTTCCGGCGTGGTGATGGCCAGACATGTGGAAGTGGGCGAAATGGCCGCGCCCGGCAAACCGCTGATGACCGGCTTTGACCCCACGGATTTGCGCGTAGTCGCCAACATTCCGCAATACAAGCTGGCCGAAGTACAGAAGGCAGGCAAGGTGTCGGTGGAAATCCCGTCCATGAACAAATGGTTCGAAGCAAAAGGCATTACCGTGCTGCCGTCGGTGGATTCCGCCACACACTCCGTCAAAGTCCGCATCGACCTGCCGGAGAATCTGTCCGGCATCATTCCCGGTATTTTTGCCCGCGCGTATTTCTCCACTGGCGAAACCCGCAAGCTGGCCATCCCCTACTCCGCCGTGCTGCGCCGTTCCGAAATCACCGGCGTGTATGTGGTGGACAGCAAAGGCCGCGTGAGCCTGCGCCAGATCCGCATTGGCGAACCGGGCGCGAAGGGTGAGGTGGAAGTGCTGGCCGGTCTAAACCCCGGCGACATCATTGCACTGGAACCCATCAAGGCCGGCATCTACGCCAAACAAGCAAAGAAGTAAGCAGGGAGAAGAAGAATGATGATGAACACCGCTGGAAACCGTGGCGAGCAGGCTGTCAGCCAGGCGCAAACGGCGCGCAGAAACCGGAATGTATCGGGCATACATGAGGATATCGAGCACCGGGTGCGCCTGGATCACAGCCGCACAGCAGATTTACGGGGGTGATCATGGGAGTTTCCGGACGGATTGCCAAATTCTTTCTCACTTCCCAGCTTACGCCGCTGATTGCGCTGATGGCGGCGCTGCTGGGCATTTTTGCCATCAGCGTCACGCCACGCGAAGAAGAGCCGCAAATCAACGTGACCATGGCGAATGTGTTCATTCCCTTCCCCGGCGCGTCGTCCAGGGATGTGGAACAACTCGTCGCCACGCCTGCGGAACAGGTGTTGTCACAGATTTCCGGCATCGAGCATATCTATTCGGTTTCCAAGCCCGGCATGGCGGTGCTGACGGTGCAGTACAAAGTCGGCGAAGACCGCACGCAGGCGCTTGTTCGTCTATATGACACGATCCAGGCCAACCGCGACTGGGTGTCCCCCAACCTTGGCGTGGGCGAACCCATCATCAAGCCCACCGGCATTGACGATGTGCCCATCGTGACGCTCACGCTGTGGACCAAAGATGAACAACGCGGCGCGTTTGAACTGGAGCAAGCCGCGCACGCCGCCGAGGCCGCGCTCAAGCGCATTCCCGGCACACGTGAAGTCTATACAGTGGGCGGCCCGGGCAATGTAGTGCGTGTCAAAATGGACCCCGAGCGCATGGCCGCCTTCCGCATTTCCGCCAAGGACATTCGCGATGCGTTGCAGGTTTCCAACGCCTCCCAGCCTTCCGGCAGTCTGACCTCCAACAACCAGGAAATCCTGGTGCAAACCGGCACCTTCCTGACAGGCGCAGCCGATGTCAGGCAACTGGTAACCGGCGTATTCAATGGCCGCCCGGTGTACCTCTCCGACATTGCCAACGTCAGCGCCGGTCCCGACCAGCCCGACAACTACGTCTGGTTTGGTGCGGGCAAAGGCGGCGAACATGCCAAGCTCAACGGCCAGACCTTCCCCGCCGTGACGCTGGCCATCTCGAAAAAAGCCGGCGAGAACGCGGTGGAGGTGGCAGAAAAAGTCATCGCCCGCATGGACGATCTGAAAGGCGCGGTGATTCCCGAGGGTATCGAAGTCAGCGTCACCCGCAACTACGGCGCCACCGCAGACGACAAAGCCAAAAAGCTGATGCAAAAACTGTTTTTTGCCACGGCTTCGGTGGTACTGCTGGTGTTGTGGGCATTGGGCCGCCGCGAGGCCGTCATCGTCGGCGCGGCAGTGCTGCTGACCCTGGCCGCCACGCTGTTCGCGTCATGGGCGTGGGGCTTTACCCTCAACCGGGTCTCGCTGTTCGCGCTGATTTTCTCCATCGGCATCCTGGTTGATGACGCGATCGTGGTGGTAGAGAACATCCATCGCCGCACCTCGCTCGACCACGATGGCATGGAGGCCATCATCCCCCGCGCGGTGGATGAAGTCGGCGGCCCCACCATTCTCGCCACCCTGACCGTGATTGCCGCGCTGCTGCCGATGGCTTTCGTCAGCGGCCTGATGGGGCCGTACATGAGCCCCATCCCCATCAACGCCAGCATCGGCATGTTGATTTCGCTCGCCATTGCATTCGTGGTCACGCCCTGGCTGGCGTTCAAGTTGCTGAAGAACATCCAGCATCATGCGGAAGACAACAGCAAGCTCACCAACCTGTTCCGCAAATACCTCACGCCGTTTTTAGGCGGCGAATCCGGCAAGCCCATGCGCAAGAAACTGTGGATATGGATTGGTGTCGCCATTCTGGCTTCGGTCTCGCTGGCGGCGGTCAAGCTGGTAATCCTGAAAATGCTGCCGTTCGACAACAAATCGGAATTCCAGGTGGTGGTGGACATGCCGGTGGGCACGCCGCTGGAAAAAACCGCGCAGGTGCTGAATGAAATCGGCGTGGTGCTGGATGGGGTGGAAGAAGTCGCCGATTACCAGGCATATGCCGGCACGGCCTCGCCCATCAACTTCAACGGGCTGGTGCGCCAGTATTACCTGCGCAGCGGCCCCGAAGTCGGCGATATCCAGGTCAATCTGGTGGACAAAAGTGAGCGCGACCGCAAGAGCCACGATATCGCCCAGGCCGTGCGCCCCGCCATCGAGGCGGTGGCAAAGATACACGGCGCAGACGTGAAGGTGGTGGAAGTGCCACCCGGCCCGCCGGTGATGTCGCCCATCGTGGCGGAAATCTACGGCCCGGACTATGACGCGCAAATGCGCGTTGCCAAGGAAGTGCGCCGCGTGTTCGAAAAAGCGCCCGGCATCGTCGCCATTGACGACACGGTGGAAGACGACGCTCAACGCTTTGTCCTGCGCGTATTGCAGAACAAGGCCGCGGTCGCTGGTGTGGCGCAAAAAGACATCGTCGCCACCATGAAAATGGGCTTGTCCGGCGAGGACGTCACCCCCATCCACGGCGGCACCTCCAAATACGAAATCCCGGTGCGCATCACGCTCGCGCCAGAGCGCCAGAACAGCATGGACGAGCTGCTCAAACTCACTGTACGCGGCAGCAACGGCAATCTGGTGCCGCTATCCGAGCTGGTGGAAGTCATCCCGTCCGAACGCGAGAAAACCATCTATCACAAGGACTTGCTGCCGGTAGTATTCGTGGTTGGTGACGTGGGTGGCAAACTCGATTCACCACTGTATGGCCTGTTCGGCATGCGTGGCGAAATCACCGACCGACCGCTGAAAGAAGGCGGCACGCTCTCCGAGCATTTCATCACCCAGCCCGATGACCCCTATGCCGGCTTCAGCCTGAAGTGGGATGGCGAATGGCGGGTGACATATGAGACCTTCCGCGACATGGGCATTGCCTATGCCGTCGGTCTGGTGCTGATCTATCTGCTGGTGGTAGCGCAGTTCGGCTCCTACATCACGCCGCTCATCATCATGGCGCCGATTCCGCTCACCATCATCGGCGTCATGCCCGGCCACGCCTTGCTGGGCGCGCAATTCACCGCCACATCCATGATCGGCATGATCGCGCTGGCCGGCATCATCGTGCGCAACTCCATCCTGCTGGTGGACTTCATCAACCAGCAGGTGGCCGAGGGCATGGCTTTCCAGGAAGCCGTCATCATGGCCGGCGCCACCCGCGCCAAGCCCATTGTGCTGACCGGCGCTGCGGCGATGATGGGCGCCTTTTTCATTCTGGATGACCCGATTTTCTCGGGTCTGGCGGTGTCCTTGATATTCGGTATTTTCGTCTCCACCTTGCTGACCTTGGTGGTCATCCCTGTGTTGTATTACGCGGCAAACCACAAAAAGTTTGCCTGAATTGATTGAAGGAGCTTCAAATGACTGTAGAACGCATCGTCCGCATCGTCGCCGGATTTTTCATCATGCTGTCGCTGGCGCTGGCGCATTTCTCCGGCACCGCTGACATGAGCCAGTTGTCCTGGCTGTGGTTTACCGCCTTTGTCGGTTTCAACCTGTTCCAGTCCGGCTTCACCCGTTTCTGTCCCCTGGACATGATGCTGAAAAAGGCTGGCGTGAAAGAAGGCTGCGGGCTGTAAATCCACCGACCCGCAAACGGGGGGTACAATACGCCCCGTTTTCATTCCGCTTTCGTCATCCCCATGGAATTCATACAAAACAATATCCTGCTGGTTATTACCGCGGTCGTCAGCGGCCTGATGCTGTTGTGGTCAATTTTCGGCAGCCGTATAACCGGCATTAACCAGGTCAACACTTTCGAAGCCACACGTCTGATCAATGACGATGCATTGGTGCTGGACGTGCGCGAGGACAGCGAATGGAACGCCGGTCATATTCCCGACGCCAAACACATTCCGCTGGGCAAGCTGAATGCTCGCGTCGGTGAGCTGGACAAGTTCAAGGGCAAGCCGATTGTGGTGAACTGCCGCTCCGGCCACCGCTCCAACCGCGCCTGCGCCATGCTGAAAAAATCCGGTTTCGTAAACGTGCACAACCTGTCCGGCGGCATCGTGGCCTGGCAACAGGCCAACCTCCCCGTGATCAAAAAGTAATCATGCAAAAAGTCACCATGTATTGCACCGCTGTCTGCCCTTACTGCGTGGCAGCCGAACGCCTGCTCAAATCAAAGGGCGTGGACAACATCGACAAAATTCGCGTCGATGAGAAACCCGAGCTGCGCGAAGCCATGATCGAAAAAACCGGCCGCCGCACCGTGCCGCAAATCTACATCGGCGACACCCATGTGGGCGGCTTTGACGACATCAACGCACTGGACAAAGCCGGCGGTTTGATGCCGCTGCTGAACGCCTGAGACTGCCTTGAGTTTCGGACTTTTGCCCGCACCTTCGGGCCATTCAGTCCTGGAGATGCAATATGGAACTCGTCTGTCCCCACTGCGCTGCGGTCAATCGCGTACCCGATCAACGCCTGGGTGAGCAGCCCAAATGCGGCAAATGCAATGCATTGCTGCTGCCCGGCCACCCTGTTGAACTGACCAGCGCGACCTTCGACAAGTTTGTGAGCCGCTCCGGCCTGCCGGTGGTGGTGGACTTTTGGGCGCCATGGTGCGGCCCGTGCAAAATGTTTGCCCCGGTTTTTGGCCAAACATCCTCAGAACTCAACACGCGCTACCGCTTTGCCAAGGTCAACACCGAAGCCGAGCAAAATCTGGCCGCCCGCTACAACATTCGCAGCATCCCCACACTGGCAATCTTCAAGAATGGCAAAGAAGTCCAGCGCATGTCCGGCGCACTGGACGCAAACGGACTGAAGCGCTGGATCGCACAAAACGCCTGATCGCATACACCTTTGCATAAAACGCCGGGACGGCTTGGTGAAATATCCGGATTGAGCCCCAAGCGGGTAAAATAGCGCCATTCATTCATATCGTTTCAGGGAGCGCCAGCATGGCCGAAGAACAAGCACAAGCCCCGCAAATGGGGTTTTCCATTGAAAAAATCTACGTCAAGGATCTGTCTGTCGAAGTCCCCAACGCGCCGGCCATTTTCCTCGAGCGCGACTTGCCGGAAGTCGATGTACAACTGAACACCCGCAGCAATACCGTGGCCGAAGGTGTGTACGAGAACATCCTGCAGATCACCGTCACCGCCAAAATCGGCGACAAGGCCGTGTTCATGATCGAATGCGAGCAGGCCGGTTTGTTCCGCATCAGCGGCTTGCCACAAGACCAGCTTTCCATGGCGCTGGGCATTGGTTGCCCCAACATCGTCTTCCCCTATGCGCGCGAAACCATTTGCGACGCCGTATTGCGCGCAGGCTTCCCGCCCGTACAACTCGCGCCGTTCAATTTCGAGTCCGAGTACATCCGCCAGCAACAGGCTGCCGCGCAAGCATCCGCCGCACATTGATTGCAAAACTGTGCTCCCCGCGTCAAGCCAGCTTGCTGTTAACCACAGCAACGCTGGCGTTTGCCGTACCGGCCGCCGCACTGGAGTTTGGCTCCAGCAGCCGTGTGGCCATTCTGTATGATGCGCCCGCTGCCAGCGCGCAGAAGGTTTCCATTGTCAGTGCTGGCTACCCGCTGGAAAAAATCATCACCACCCGGGACTGGATCAAGGTACGCGACGATTCGGGCGCTCTGCTCTGGATCGAAGCTGCCGCCCTCGCGGGCAAACCTAGCTTGCTGGTTACCGCAGCGCTCGCGCAAGTGCATGAAACCCCTGCTGACACGGCGGCAGTTCGCTTTAATGTACGGCGCGGCGTGATACTGGAACCAATCGCCAAAGCCTCGTCCGGCTGGATCAAAATACGCCATGCCAGCGGTCAGGAAGGCTACACGAGAGTTCGTCACTTATGGGGTCTGTAAATCCGCTCAACATTACCGTGCTGGGTGCCGGCGCCTGGGGCACCGCACTGGCCGTGCATTTCTCCGCACGCCATCATGTGCGGCTGTGGACACGCAGCGAAACACAAGCTCAGGCCATGCAAGCGCAACGCGAAAACCCGCAATATCTGCCTGGTGTCGCGCTGCCCGGCAATTTGCACATTACCCATCATCTGCCGCACGCACTGGAACACGCCCAGCTCATCATCGCCGCCGTGCCCAGCCATGCCATGCGCAAGGTATTGGCCGAACTGGGCGGCGCACACCGCCGCACCCGCCTGATATGGGTGAGCAAGGGCTTCGAGCCCGGCAGCGGAAAACTGCTGCATCAGCTTGTGGCTGAAACCTTACCCGATGCGCCCCGCGGCGTCTTGTCCGGCCCGAGTTTTGCCATTGAAGTCGCGCGCGGCCTGCCCACCGCACTAACCCTGGCCACGCGTCATGCACACATCGCCGCCGACATCGCCCCTGCGCTGCATGACGGCGCGCTACGCATTTACACATCAGACGACGTAATGGGGGTGGAGCTTGGCGGCGCGATCAAAAACGTCATCGCCATTGCCTCTGGCATATCCGACGGCTTGGGTTTTGGCCACAATGCCCGTGCCGCGCTCATCACCCGCAGCGTGGCTGAACTGACACGTCTTGGACTCGCGCTCGGCGGTCGGCTGGAAACCTTCATGGGGCTGACCGGCATGGGCGATCTCATCCTCACCTGCACCGGCGATCTGTCGCGCAACCGCCAGGTCGGCCTGCGTCTGGCCAAAGGCGAAACCCTGCAACAGATTCTGGCGAGTTTGGGCCATGTCGCAGAAGGCGTCAGCACCGCGCCCGAAGTATTGCGCCTGGCCGCACAACACGGCGTGGACATGCCCATCACCCGCGCCGTGCACCGCGTGCTGTACGAAAATATTCCGGCGCGTCAGGCGGTAGAAGAACTGCTGCACCGCGAACAAAAAGCCGAAGACCCACGCCAGTGATTCAGGCCATCATTGAGCAGCTTGCCAAACACGGCTGGTGCATCATGGCCAATTTCATTGATGCACATCATGTGCGTCAGCTTGCCGCCGAGGCCGAACATTTGCATCAGTCAAACCTGCTCGCCCCCGCTGGAATCGGCCAGGGCGAGCACAAAACCCTGCGCCCCAGCCTGCGCGGCGACAGTATTCACTGGTTGCAGGACGCACCGGAAAGTCCAGCCCAGCAGGATTTTCTATCCCGGATGGAAACCCTGCGCCAGGCCGCCAACCGCGAACTGCAACTCGGCCTGTTTGAACTCGAATGTCACTTCGCGCGCTATCCCGTTGGCGCGGGCTACGCAAAACATCTCGACGTATTCCAGCAGGACAGCCGCCGCACACTGAGCGCAATCTGTTATCTGAACGAAAACTGGCTGCCGGAGTACGGTGGGCAGTTGCGCATGGATATGGAAGACGGCAACAGCATCGACGTGCTGCCAGAAGGCGGCACGCTGGTATGCTTTTTAAGCCACCGCTTCCCGCACGAAGTGCTGCCGGCAACCCGCCCAAGGTTGAGCGTGACCGGCTGGTTCAAACGCCGCTGAAATCAGACCCGGCAAACCCATTCTGCCGCCAGGCTTCAAACACGCTAGCCGCAACCGTATTCGCCAGATTCATGCTGCGATTACCAGGGCGCATGGGCAGTTTGAGTTTTTGCTCGGCGGCAAATTGCTCAAGTATTTCTGGCGGCAATCCTCGGGTTTCGGGACCAAACAACAACACATCACCAGGCTGAAAATTCGCCTCGGTATAAATCCGTTTGGCTTTGGTGGTAAAGGCAAACCATCTTTGATCGTCCAGCGCCGCACGCGCGGCCTGCCAGTTTTCGTGCACGCTCAAATCCATCAGCTCGTGGTAATCCAGACCGGACCTGCGCACGGATTTTTCGTCCAGCGAAAAACCCAGCGGTTTAATCAGATGCAGGCGGCAGCCGGTATTGGCGGCGAGCCGGATAAGGTTGCCGGTGTTGGCAGGAATTTCGGGCTGGAACAGAACGATGTTGAACATGCGCTAAAATCAAAGCGATTAATGACAAGGTGAGTCCGCCGCACAGGCGGCTCAAAGACATTCAGGCATGGTACCCCATCTCACCACCGCATTGACCGGTTCCTTGCTGGAACTGGAAAAGCGCATCATCGACGCGCAGCCCGCGATTGAATTCTGGTTCCGCCAGCAGTGGCAAGAACAGGCCGCGCCGTTTTACACCTCGGTCGATTTGCGCAATGCCGGTTTCAAGCTGGCGCCGGTGGACACCAATCTGTTTCCCGGCGGCTTCAACAA
Source organism: uncultured Thiobacillus sp. (assembly GCA_964442685.1). Lineage (GTDB taxonomy): Bacteria > Pseudomonadota > Gammaproteobacteria > Burkholderiales > Thiobacillaceae > UBA6918. The sequence continues at coordinate 21,897 of CAYTZP010000014.1, read as the reverse complement.
TCTCAATCCGGATTTCATGGCGCTGTGCGTACATGCGGCGATGGGCGCAGTGGAAAAAATCTGTTCGAATGCGCAAAGATTATTGCTGATCCCCGAGAACCACACACGCAACAGCTTCTATCTGCAAAACGTGTCGGTGCTGGCCAGCATCCTGCGCCAGACCGGCCTGATTGTGCGCATCGGCTCCTTGATTCCCGACCTCACCGAGCCCGCCACGCTGGAGCTGCCGGGCGGCGGACGCATCACGCTGGAACCCATCATCCGCAACGGCAACCGCGTGGGTCTGAAAGACTTCGACCCCTGTGCGGTGCTGCTGAACAATGATTTGTCTGCGGGCATTCCGGATGTATTGAAAGACATCGAGCAAACCATCATGCCGCCGCTGCATGCGGGCTGGGCCACGCGCCGCAAGTCGCAGCATTTTGCGGCGTACCAGCATCTGGCAAAGGAGTTTTCGCGCCTTTTGGGCATTGACCCGTGGTTGATCGACCCGATGTTTGACCGTTGCGGCAAAATCGACTTTCAGGCGCATCAGGGCGAAGAATGCCTGGCCTCCAAGGTCAGCGATCTGCTTGGCAACATCCGTAACAAGTACCGCGAATACGGCATACAGAATGAGCCCTTCGTCATCGTCAAGGCCGATGCCGGCACCTACGGCATGGGCATCATGACGGTAAAAAGTCCGGATGACGTGAAGGATCTCAACCGCAAGACCCGCAACAAGATGGCGGTGGGCAAGGAAGGCGTGGCCGTGTCCGAAGTGCTGATCCAGGAAGGCGTGTACACCTTCGAGAGCATCAACGATGCGGTGGCCGAGCCGGTGGTGTACATGATGGATCACTTTGTCGTGGGCGGCTTTTACCGCGTGCATACCGGTCGCGGCATGGACGAGAACCTCAACTCGCCCGGCATGCATTTTGTGCCGCTGGCGTTTGAACAAGGCTGTCAGTTGCCCGACCACAAGCTCAACCCCGACGCCACGCCCAACCGCTTTTACGCCTACGGGGTGATCGCGCGGCTGGCCATGCTGGCGGCCAGCATCGAACTGGACGAGGCCTTAAATATTGAGGCATTAAACAGCCCGGCACATAGCGAAGGGAATTGATATGGAACTGCTGTTCATCATCGACCCGCCAGACAAGCTCAAGGCGCACAAGGATTCGTCGATTGCCATGATGCGCGCCGCGCAAACCCGGGGGCATCAAGTCTGGGTCTGCGAGGCGCGGGATTTGCATGTGTGGGAAGGTCGCGTAATCGCGCTGGCAACACAGCTTGATCTCAAACCGGGCGCTGTCTGGTTTGGCAAAACCGATATCCGCACCCGCCTGCTGGCGGACTTTGGCGCGGTGGTCATGCGCACCGACCCGCCGGTCGATCAGGATTACCTGACAGCCACACACTTGCTCACGCTGGCCGAGGAAATGGATGGCGCACGCATATTCAACCGCCCGGAATCCTTGCGCGGCTGGAATGAAAAACTCTCCATCTTCCGCTTTCCGCAATTCACCGCCCCCACGCTGGTCAGCGCCAGCCTTGATCTGGTGCAGGGCTTTCTGGAAGAGCATGGCGACATCATTCTCAAGCCATTACACGGCATGGGCGGCATGGGCATTTTCCGCATCAAGGCGGATGATCCCGCCAACCTGCCATCGTTGCTGGAAATGCTGACCAATCATGGCCAGCACGCCATCATGGCGCAGCGTTATCTGGCAGACATTGTGGACGGCGACAAACGCATCCTGCTTATCAACGGCGAGCCGGCGCCGTTTGCGCTTGCGCGCGTGCCGGCGCCCGGTGAAATCCGTGGCAACCTTGCCGCTGGCGGCACGGGTCACGCCCGTCCGCTTACCGAGCGCGACGAAGACATCGCCCGCAGTGTGGGTCGCGTCGCGCGTGAAGCCGGGCTGTTTCTGGTGGGGCTGGATGTGATCGGCGACTACCTCACCGAAATCAACGTCACCAGCCCCACCGGCTTTGTCGAAATCACCGCGCAAACCGGGTTTGATGTGGCGGATGCGTTTATCACGGCATTGGAAGCGGCCATTGTTTAGAACTGAACAAAGAGGACAAGAGGACAAGAAGACATTCTTTTTGTCGTTCTCATCCTGTCCTCTTGTCCTCTTTGTAAAAAACGCACTTGCTGTTTTGTTCCTGCCATTTCTGCTCTCCGCCTGTGGAGAACAGGACGAAGTCTTCCGCCAGGAAAGTTTTGTCTTCGGTACGCGCGTGGAAATCAGTATTGCCGGTACAGACAAATCTCGCGCTGCGGCGGCAACGCAAGCGGTGCTGGCACGCTTCGACGCACTGCACCGCAAGCTGCATGCCTGGCAGCCTTCCCCGCTCAGCGCGCTGAATGCGGCATTTGCGCAGGGCAAAAGAATGCCTGTGGACGCCGAACTCGGCAGCATTCTGCAAAGCGCCCGGAGCGACTCGATACAAAGCGCGGAATTGTTCAACCCGGCCATCGGCAAGCTGATCGGCCTGTGGGGCTTTCACACTGATCTGCCACAGGCGCAACTTCCCGCGCCGTCGGCCATTGCCGCACTGGTCAAGGCCGCGCCTTCCATGCGCGATGTACACATTGAAAATGGCCTGGCCTGGAGCGACAACCCGGCAGTACAGATTGATCTGGGCGGCTATGCCAAGGGCTACGCGCTGGACGATGCCGCCGCCATTCTCAAACGCCACGGCGTGCGCCATGCGCTCATCAACATTGGCGGCAACGTGCTGGCGCTGGGAAACAACACCTCGGACAAACGGCAGCCACGCCCATGGAAAGTCGGCATTCAGCATCCCAGACAATCCGGCGTCATTGCCACGCTGGAGTTGCGCGACGGCGAAGCCATTGGCACCTCCGGCGATTACCAGCGTTATTTTGAATCCGGCGGGCAACGCTATTGTCACCTGATCGACCCGCACACCGGCTATCCGGCCAATGCCATGCAATCAGTCACCATAGTCACGGCAGGCCAGCAGGCAGGCGGCAAGTCAGATGTGCTGACCAAGCCTTTGTTTATCGCCGGTGTGACGCAACTGCGCCCGCTGTCAAAACAACTTGGCGTGCCCCTGGTTCTGGCCGTTACCGCAGATGGCAGTGTGCTGGTCTCGCCCGCCATGCTGCAACGCCTGCAATGGACCGACCCCAAGCAGGCTTATCGGCTTGTAAGGTAAGATAGGCGGGACTCGTTTAACCCACTTTCACCATCATGATCGGCGTACTTGTCGTAACCCACGGCCCACTGGGCGATAACCTGATTGAAGCTGTCGAACACGTATTGGGTGCGCGCCCGCAGCTGATCGAGGCACTGGATGTCTCATCGCGTGCGGACCCAAAAGATACGGAAAGCACCATTACCGCGCGAATGCTGGCGCTGGACAAGGGTGAAGGTGTACTGGTTCTGACCGATATTTACGGCGCCACGCCCAGCAACTGCATGTGCCGCGCGCTGGCGCCCGGCCATGCCGTCGGCGTTTCCGGGGTCAATCTGCCCATGCTGCTAAAAGCCATGACTTACCGCCACTTGCCCTTGAGCGAGCTGGCCGCGCGCGCCGTAGCGGGCGGCCAGGCTGGCATCACCCTGATTTCGCAGGAGATGTGCGATGCCACAACAGGACATTGAAGTCATCAACAAACTGGGGCTGCATGCGCGCGCCTCGGCCAAACTCACCCAGCTTGCCGGCAGCTTCAAGAGCGACGTGCATCTTGCCCGCAATGGCCGCCGCGTCAATGCCAAAAGCATCATGGGCGTGATGATGCTGGCCGCGGCAAAAGGCGCGACCGTGACACTGGAAACCAGTGGCGAAGACGAAGATGCCGCGCTTGCCGCCATCAGCACCCTGTTTGCCGACAAGTTCGGCGAGGGGGAATAAGCGTGATGCCTCCGAAAGCCATGCCCTTGTGTGCTCTTCTATTGACTTCGATTCCGTCATTGCGAGCAACGCCAAGCAATCCAGAATTCATGTTCAAACAACGACTTTCTGGATCGCCGCGTCGCTCCGCTCCTCGCGATGACACATTTGCAGAAGCTCCTTTGCGTGCCCGCATGGGGGCAGCGTTCTAATGTTTACCCTGCACGGCATCGGCGCCTCCTCCGGCATCGCCATTGGCCGCGCACACCTCGCTTCACCCTCGCGGGTAGAAGTGGCGTACTACGCCCTGCCGGATTACCTCATTGAAGCCGAGTTGCAACGCTTTGACGATGCGGTGGAAAAAACCCGCGATGAATTGCGCACCCTGCGCTCACAGATTCCGGCGCACGCACCGGCGGAATTACCCGCCTTCCTCGACATGCATCTGCTCATCCTCGATGACAACATGATCGACAAGGAACCCAAGCGGCTGATTCGGGAACAGAAATGCAATGCGGAGTGGGCGCTGACCCAGCAGATGGAAGCCCTGGTCGCCCGCTTTGAAGAAATGGAAGATGCTTATTTGCGTTCACGTCAGGAAGACGTGGTGCAAGTAGTGCAGCGCGTCATCAAAACACTGCTTGGCCACCCCGGCACCGCAGTGCCACAGACCGAAGCCACTGAAGAATGCGTGCTGGTGTCGCACGAGCTGACCCCGGCAGACATGATCCTGTTCAAGAACACCAAGTTTGCCGGCTTTATCACTGACCTCGGCGGCGCTACGTCACACACCGCCATTCTGGCGCGCAGTCTTGGCATTCCCTCGGTGATGGCGCTACATGAGGCACGCAGCCGCATCAAGGATCATGAGTGGATCATCGTCGATGGCCGCGAGGGAGTGGTCATCGTCAACCCGGACGAACTGGTGCTTGGCGAGTACCGTGAGAAACAGGCACGGTGGCGACAAGAACAGGAGAACCTCAAGAAACTCAAAACCAGCCGTGCCATCACCCTGGACGGCACTTCCGTTGATCTGTTTGCCAACATCGAGTTGCCACAAGACATACCAGCCGTGAAGGAGTCCGGCGCCCAGGGTATCGGGCTGTTCCGCAGCGAATTCCTGTTTTTGAACCGCGATGACCTGCCTACGGAAGACGAGCAGTTCGAGGCCTACAAAACCGTGATCGAAGCCATGGACGGCAAGCCCGTCACCATCCGCACGCTGGATCTGGGTGCGGACAAGCAAGCGCCCTGGGGGCACACCGTGGCCGACAACCCGGCCTTGGGTCTGCGCGCTATCCGTCTCTGCCTGGCGGAGCCAGGCTTATTTCAAACCCAGTTGCGCGCCATTTTGCGCGCCTCGGTATTTGGCAAGACACGCATTTTGATTCCCATGCTGGGCAATTTTGCCGAGCTGAACCACACCCTGCAATTACTCGAACAAACCCGCCAGGGACTGCGCAAGGACGGCTTGGCGTTTTCTGATCAGATAGCCATCGGCGGCATGATCGAGGTGCCTGCCGCCGCGCTGATGGCCGAGGCATTTGCCCGCAAACTTGATTTCCTCTCTATTGGCACCAATGACCTGATCCAGTACACCCTGGCGATTGACCGTGCCGACGATGCCGTATCGCACCTCTACGACCCGCTGCACCCCGCCGTGCTGACGCTCATCCAGCACACCATCAAATGTGGACAAAAGGCCGGCAAACCCGTCTCTGTGTGTGGAGAAATGGCTGGTGATCCGCAATTGACCCGGCTATTGCTGGGGCTCGGCCTGCGAAATTTTTCCATGCAGCCCGCAGGCATTCTCGCCGTCAAACACCAGGTCATGCGCAGCATGGTGGATGAAGTTACCGACCTGTCGCAGAAACTGCTCAAGAACACCGACCCCGACAAAACAGCCGGCCTGCTCAACAAGTTGAATGGGTAAACCCGGATTTCCAGAATGAAAAAGCCAGACTACTGGCAACAGGCCTGCCGCGAGCTTTCCCGCGCTGATCCAGTGATACGCCAGCTGATTCAGGCGTATCCAGGTGCCGTGCTGAAAAGCCGTGGCAACGCATTTGAAACACTGCTGCGCGCCATTGTCGGGCAACAGATCTCTGTCAAGGCGGCGGATGCCGTCTGGGCAAGAGTCCATGCAGCGGCCACCACGGGGTTTGCCACACTCAAGCCCGAAGCCATCCATGCGCTGGACATCGACAGCCTTCGAGCCTGCGGGCTTTCGCGCATGAAGGCAGAATATGCCAGCGACCTCGCCGCACACTTCATCAGCGGCAAGATCAAACCACGCCGCTGGCACAACATGGAAGACGAAGCCATCATTGCCGAGCTGGTCGACGTGCGTGGCATTGGCCGCTGGACGGCGGAAATGTTCCTCATCTTTCACCTGCTACGCCCCAATGTCTGGCCGGTGGACGACCTTGGCCTGCTCAAGGCCATCAGCCTGCATTATCAGAACGGCGAAAAAATCACCCCACGCGCGGCGAAAGAAGTGGGCGAACGCTGGCAACCCTGGCGCACTGTTGCCACCTGGTACTTGTGGCGCAGCCTGGATCCGGTGGTGGTGGCGTACTAACCACCCTCATCTAGCCGCCCAAACCGGGTAAAATGGACGGTTTCGCGTCTTTTACCCGGTCAGCCCCCGGCATTCCTATCGTGTTAATCAGCAACAACATCACCATGCAGTTCGGCGCCAAGCCGCTGTTCGAAAACGTCTCGGTCAAATTCGGCGACGGCAACCGTTATGGCCTCATCGGTGCCAACGGCTGCGGCAAATCGACCTTCATGAAAATCCTCGCTGGCGTGCTGGAACCATCCTCCGGCAACGTCAGTATCGACAAGAACGAGCGCATGGCCTGGCTGCGGCAGGATCAGTTCGGTTATGAAGACCAGCGCGTGCTGGATGTGGTGATGATGGGCCACGAAGAAATGTGGCGCGCCAGCGCCGAGAAGGACGCGATTTACGCCAACCCCGAGGCGACCGAGGATGACTACATGCGCGCCGCCGATCTGGAAGCGCAGTTTGCCGAGTACGACGGCTACACCGCAGAAGCCCGCGCAGGTGAACTGCTGCTGGGCGTGGGCATCCCCATCGACCAGCACAACGGCACCATGAGCGCCGTGGCGCCGGGCTGGAAACTGCGTGTACTGCTGGCTCAGGCGCTGTTTTCCAATCCCGACATCCTGCTGCTGGACGAACCGACCAACAACCTCGACATCCACACCATCCAGTGGCTGGAAGACGTGCTCAACGCGCGCGACAGCACGATGATCATCATTTCGCACGACCGCCATTTCCTGAACCAGGTCTGCACCCACATGGCCGACATGGACTACGCCAAGCTGACCATCTACCCCGGCAACTACGACGACTACATGGAAGCCTCGATGATGGCGCGCCAGCAACAGCAGCGCGACGCAGCCAAGGCCAAGCAGCAGATTGCCGACCTGCAGGACTTCGTGCGCCGCTTCTCTGCTAACGCCTCCAAGGCGCGCCAGGCCACCAGCCGCGCCAAGCAAATAGAAAAAATCAAGGTCGAGGACATCAAGCCGTCCAGCCGCCAGTACCCCTTCATCCGCTTTGAATACGACGAGCGCGAGAAACTGCACCGCCAGGCGGTCGAAGTCGAACACCTCACCCACGGTTTTGACCGCCCGCTGTTCACGGACTTTTCCATGCGCGTGGAAGCCGGTGAAAAAGTCGCCATCATCGGTGAAAACGGCATCGGCAAAACCACCTTTCTGCGCTGCCTGGCTGGCGACTTGCAGCCCAACCACGGCACCATCAAATGGGCGGAAAAAGCCAACCGCGGCTACTTTGCGCAAGACCACGCGGCAGACTTCGCCAAAGGCGAAAACCTGTTCGACTGGATGCAGCAATGGGGACGCCCCAGCGACGACGATCAGGTCATGCGCGGCACCCTCGGTCGTCTGCTGTTCTCCGGCGACGAAATCGGCAAATCCGTCAAAGTGCTTTCCGGTGGTGAGCAGGGTCGCATGTTGTTCGGCAAACTCATGCTCGGCCGCCACAACGTGCTGCTGATGGACGAACCCACCAACCACATGGACATGGAATCCATCGAATCGCTCAACACCGCGCTGGACAAATTCAAGGGCACCCTGTTCTTCGTCAGCCACGACCGCGAATTCGTCAGTTCCCTCGCCACCCGCATCCTGGAAATCCGCGCCGACGGCATCGTCGACTTCCACGGCAATTACGAAGACTACCTCCTCAGTCAAGGCGGAAATTGATACGCTCCTCCCCCGCCTGCCGGGGGAGGTTGGGAGGGGGTAATGCAGCGCCCACTCAGGGCTTACCCCACCCCAACCCTCCCCTGCAAGAGGGGAAGGAGTAAAACCCCTCCAGAATGAAAGCATCCATGAACACAACCGAATTTGAACTGCGCGGCGAACACATCGCTTTATGTGATTTGCTCAAGCTGACGGGCATTGCCGACAGCGGTGGGCAAGGCAAACTGCTGGTGGCCGATGGACTTGTGAAAGTGGATGGGCAAGTCGAATTGCGCAAGAAGGCAAAGATTCGGGCAGGGCAAACCGTGCAATGTGCTGACCAAGCAATTCACATCAAAGCTGGCGCGCCCTGTCATAGCAGCCATTTCGAGCACAGGGATAAATGGGTTGGATAAATGGGGTCAGACACCAAATGGACGCCGCCGGGGGCGTTCTGTATTTTCTTTCCGGAAGATGTCCATGCGCCACTGGTGAGCGATGGTTTCATCCGCAAGGTGGTGGTGAAAGTTGCCGTGTAAGTTGGCAGATTAACCAGCGTGGTTCAGTCATTGCGCCTGCTGCTATGCGCCACGCTAATTGCGTAACCGATCAGCCACAAACAAAAAGCCCCGCCGATAAACAAGCAGGGCTTTTTCATTCACATCTGACAGCAATCAGGCGCCGAGCATTTTCTGCAAGTCGCCGTTGCGGTACATCTCGGTCATGATGTCGGAGCCGCCGACGAATTCGCCGTTGACGTAGAGCTGGGGGATGGTGGGCCAGCTGGAGTATTCCTTGATGCCCTGACGGATTTCGGGGTCGGCCAGCACGTTGACGGAAAGGTAGTCGTTCACGCCGCAGGCCTTGAGGATGTTGGCGGCGTTGGAGGAAAAGCCGCACTGGGGAAATTGCGGGGTGCCTTTCATGTACAGCACGACCTTGTTGCCGGTGACCTGCTGCTTGATGGTGTCCTGAATGCTCATGGTGGATTCCTGTGGTGGATAGAAAAAGGTTTTTGGTTTCTTGTGTGACTGTGAAAACACCGCCATCCAAACTCCCTCCCCTCTTGCAGGGGAGGGTTGGGGAGGGGTAAACAACTGTGGCAGATATGCCTTGGTTTTTACCCCCTCCCAGCCTCCCCCGGCAAGCGGGGGAGGAGCGGAATTAGCTGCCGACCGGCACAAAATCTGAAGAAACCAGAAAATTTGCTTAGGCTAACTGGGGGCATCCGGACGTATTTCAAGAGTGCCGCCCCATGCTTACGCGCCCAATACCCGCAAGGTCTTTGCGGGTTTCCACATCCTGAAAACCTGCACCTTGCAGCAGGCCGCGTACAGCTTTGGCCTGATTCCAGCCGTGTTCCAGCATGAGCCAGCCGGATGGTTTCAAATGCGCCGGTGCGGCCTCGATAATACGGCGGATGTCGTCCAGCCCATCCTGCCCTGATGCCAGAGCGGTAATCGGTTCATGCTGCAAGGCGGCCAGATGCGGATCGGCGGATTCGATATAGGGCGGGTTGCTGACGATGAGGTCGAATTTTTGCGTGTTGCCCGGCAAGGCAGCGAACCAGTCGCCCGCGTAAAACTCAAGTTGCGCGCCCAGGCTTACGGCGTTGTCGCGGGCAATTGTAAGTGCTTGCTCACTGTATTCGACCGCAAAGACTTGGCAATGTTTGCATTCCAGCGCGAGGCTGACGGCGATGCAGCCGGAGCCGGTACCCAGATCGAGAATGCGTGGATTGGGTAGGCTTGCTGCTTTTTCCAGCGCCAGTTCAACCAGCAACTCGGTTTCCGGACGCGGCACCAGCACGTCGGGCGCAACCTTGAAGCTGCGGCCAAAGAATTCTTTCTCCCCCAGCAGGTAGGCGACGGGTTCGCCATTGAGCCTGCGCGCCAGCAGGTTTTGGTATTGCTCGACAGATTCGGCTGGCAGCGCATCGTGTTCATGCGCAATCAGCCAGGCACGGTTGACCTGCAAGACCGCGCCGACAAGTGTGCGGACTTCCTGACGCGCTTCGGCAGCGTCGAGCTTGAGCGCTGTTGCGAGAACAGGCGCGTCGCGAGCAATCAGTTCAGCAACAGTCATGGATGCAGGGGACGTACATCAGTTTTCGCCCAGCGCGGCAAGCAGTTCGGTCTGGTGTTCCAGTGCCAGCGCGTCCAGCAGTTCTGTCATATCACCGTCCATGATGAAGTCGATCTTGTACAGGGTGAGGTTGATGCGGTGGTCGGTGACGCGGCCCTGCGGAAAGTTGTAGGTGCGGATGCGTTCGGAGCGGTCACCGCTGCCGACCAGGCTTTTGCGCGTGGCGGCTTCCTTGGCCTGTTGTTCGCGCACTTGAATGTCCTTGATGCGCGCTGCCAGCACGCGCATGGCCGAAGCCTTGTTGGAATGTTGCGAACGTCCGTCCTGGCATTCAGCAACAATTCCCGTGGGCAGGTGGGTGATGCGCACGGCGGAATCGGTCTTGTTGATGTGCTGGCCGCCCGCGCCGGATGCGCGAAAGGTGTCGATGCGCAAATCCGCCGGATTGAGTTCGACATCGGCCACTTCGTCCGCCTCGGGCATGATCGCCACGGTGCAGGCGGAAGTGTGGGTGCGCCCCTGCGATTCGGTGGCGGGCACGCGCTGCACGCGATGGCCACCGGACTCGAACTTTAGCCGCGAGTACGCGCCCTCGCCCACAATGCGGGCGATAACTTCACGATAGCCGCCCAGCTCGGATTCGTTTGCAGACACCAGTTCCACCTTCCAGCCCACGCGTTCGGCGTAGCGCGAATACATGCGAAACAGGTCACCGGCGAAGAGTGCCGATTCGTCACCGCCGGTACCGGCGCGAATTTCGAGGAAGATGTTCTTGTCATCGTTGGGATCTTTTGGCAGCAGGGCAATTTGCAGGTCTGCTTCCAGGGCTGCCATTTTCGCCTTTGCTTCTTCGATTTCTGCCTGGGCGAATTCCTTCATGTCCGGGTCGGCCAGCAATTCCCGCGCTGTTGCAATGTCCTGCTCGGCCTGACGCCAGGCACGGAACAATTCGACAATGGGCGTGATATCGGCATGTTCCTTGACCTGCTTGCGGTACTGATCCATGTCCGCCGTGGCATCTTCACGTGCCAGCTGACGGTCGAGCTCAACCAGACGTTCGGCAAGTTGTTCGAGTTTGTTGGTGAGAGAGCATTTCATAAAAAAGACAAGGCATTTTTTACCGCAGAGAACGCGGAGGTCGCCGAGGAAAAAACGATTTGCTCCGCGCCCTCAGCGTCCTCTGCGGTTAAATCGGATTTCGGAAACCCGCTAAGGCTCTTTGGGCAGGTCGTAGATGCGCGCCAGCAGGCGCACGAGGGTTTCGCGCTCGTCGTCGGAAATGTGATGCAGCGCGTGGGTGGGGGCGTGCAGCAGTTTGTTGGTCAGCGCGTGCGCCATCTGTTCGATGACTTCTTCCGGCGCGGTGCCGCTGCGCAAAAGCTTTCTGGCGTGTTCGATTTCATGGCGGCTGTGGCGTTCGCCGTGATCGCGCAGGCCGCGAATCATGGGCACCAGTTCGCGCGTGCCCATCCAGTGCATGAAGTCCTGCACGCTGGTTTCGATGATGGCCTCAGCCTGCGCTACCTGCCCCTGACGCTGATCCTGTCCGTCGCGCACGACGGAGCCAAGATCATCAACAGTGTAGAGGAACACATCGTCCATCTCGCCGACTTCTTCTTCCACATCGCGCGGCACGGCCAGATCGACCATGAAGAAGGGTTTGTGTTTGCGCAATTTCAACGCGCGCTCCACCATGCCCTTGCCCAGAATCGGCAGCGGGCTGGCAGTGGAGGTGACGATGATGTCGTAATGCGCCAGATGCTCCGGCAGGTCGTTCAGCGCGATCACGCCAGCGTTGAAACGTTCGGCCAATGGCCGTGCGCGTTCGGCAGTGCGGTTGGCAACCAGAATTCTTTTCGGGTGCTGGGCGGCAAAGTGCGTCATGCACAGTTCGATCATTTCGCCCGCGCCGATGAACAACACGTTCTGCTCGGCAATGCTGGGGAAAATACGCTCAGCCAGTCGCACCGAGGCGGCGGCCATGGATACCGAGGCTGCACCGATGTCAGTGGCGGTGCGCACTTCCTTGGCTACCGAAAAGGTGCGCTGGAAAAGTTTGTGCAGCAGCAGACCCATGGTGCCAGCATCTTCTGCGGTTTTGACGGCGGTCTTTATTTGGCCGAGGATTTGCGTTTCGCCCAGAACCATGGAATCCAGTCCGGAAGCCACGCGGAAGGCATGGCGCGCCGCCTCGCCCTGCGGCAGGCGGTACAGGTAGGGCTCGACTTCGGCACGCGGTAACTGGTGGTAGCCGGTCAGCCAGTTGACGGGCGCATCGGGGTCGGGTGTGTGGCAGTAGATTTCGGTGCGGTTACAGGTGGAAAGGATGGCTGCTTCCTTCACCTGCGATTGGCGGGTCAGGTCGTGCAGGGCGTCGCGCATTTTTTCAGCGGCAAACGCCACCCGCTCGCGGATCGAAACCGGAGCAGTGTGGTGATTGATGCCAAGTGCGAAAAGATGCATGTGCAACACTGCGAACGAAAAACGGTGGCTATTTTACCGTATCAGGCGGTTTTGCTCCCGGCGTGGGCAATATGACTGGATCAAGGTCTTCCGGAAAGCCGCCTGTCGCTGGCGCGCCCCCGGCGGACTGCGCTTCGTGCGACGTGCCTTCTCTAACCTCTTTGCGTTTGAGTTTGTCGCGTACTGCCTGATCTGCGGAAACAGGCAGCGGGGCGGCGCGTTGAGCGATTGGGGGTGCGGTGGATTCAGACGTGATTTCTGCCGCCGGCGGCAACACGGGCATGTCTGCAACTTTCAGGGTTTCCGGCAGCAGCGAAGCCTGAAGTTGCGGCAGCAGTTTTTTCAGTATCTGCGCTGTCAACGAACTGGTGAACTGGTAGTTTTCAGCGTCTCTGCCCGGCACCAGTGCGGTAAATGTGCCGAAATAACGATCTCCCAGATAGAACACGAACGTAGCCGTGCGGTTGACCGCGCGCGCTTCCAGCAGCTGTCCGCCCGCGCCATAGCGCATGTAGCGGTGATCGCCGGTACCGGTTTTGCCGCCAATGGCAACGGGGTTGCCTGCCGCATCCTTGATGGCGCCATTCAGGCGTACCGCAGTGCCTGTTTCAACCACCAGCCCCAGTGCTTTTCGCGCCGTCTGGGCGACTTCCACCGGCAGTAGCTGTTCCGGCTGAGGGTTGCGCAGCCGGAAGCGCGTTTCATATGGCGTGCCCACGCCAAAATACAGGCTTTGCAGGCTGGTTACCGGCAAGCGCACCCCGTCATTGACAATGATGCCCATCAACTCGGCCAAGGCTGCTGGCCGGTCTCCGGAACTGCCTATTGACGTGGCATAGGATGGCGTGAGGTTGTTGAACGGATAACCCAGGCGTTTCCAGTCCCTGTGCAGCGCCTCGAAGGCCTCCACCTCGATCAGCGACTGGATGCGGATATCCTGCGCGTCCTTGCGACTGGCGGAGAACAGCCAGTTATAGACTTCGACCCGTTCTTTGGCGCTGGCAGCAAAGGCGTTCTCAAAACTTGCGCCCGGATTGTTGCGCAGATAAGCCACCAGCCAGATTTCCAGCGGGTGAATCTGCGTGACATAACCGCGATCCGCCAGGCTGTAGGCGCCGGGCGCATTTTGTTCATACAGGCTGTTCAATACGGATTCATTCAGCGAAGCGGTGGCTGGCAGGTTCTCTCGCAGCGCAACCAGGTAATCTTCGCGGCTGGCGCGGGGTTCCAGATAGCGGTACAAGGCGGTGAAACGGCGCGGATTCTGGCTTGCACGCTGGTATAAGTTTTCTGCCATGCCTTTGCCGTCCAGGGCGGCGTGGCGCTGGTAGAAGCGGCGCATGAACACGCGTGCCTCCTGGTCAACGAACTTGAGCAGGTACAGTTTCCTTTGCGGATTGGCCACGTCGTCAATCACACGCGAAGCTGCACCAGGCGAGGACTCCAGGTAGTGCTGAACGATGTCGCGCATAATGCGGATGTATACCAGGTTGACCGAGTTGCGCGTGGCCTCCCAGACATCCATCACACGGTCATTGTCTTCTTTGTTGAAGTTGGCAAACACATGCTCGCCGCCACCGGTATAAAACACCTGCGGCGCGGCGGAATAGCGGCGTGCCATGGCCGCCTCCAGCATGGCGGCAAGACTTTTGTCCCGGGCGCTGGCGAGATATGCGGCCACCCACTGCGCCAGCACATCGCGGCGCGGTTGCGCCAGCTGGTTCAACTGGGCGCCGGGTAAACTGTGGTAAGTCTGATGCAGGCGCGCAAGCACCTCGAGGTAGCTCACCAGAGTGCGGAATTTGGCGGTGGAACCCAAATCCAGCCGGGTTTGCTGGTTGATGTCGAAAGGCTGGTTAAGATTATCTGCCTGCACCCGCAGCAACATGCCCTGCGGACTTTTTTCATACAGGGTAAAGCTGTAGATGAGTTTGGAAAGATCCTGTCCGGGAGCGAACAGATATTTTCCATACAAGCCCGCTGCCGCCGCCTGCTCGGGCTTGGCAAGCCCAAGCAGGAATTGCGTGACCTGTTGCTGGGCGGCGCCATTGAGGGTGCTTTTGGCCACCAGATCCAGCCGCGAAAGATCATACAAACTCTGTTCGCCCAGCAGCCCTGCCAGTCGCACGCGCAGGCTGTTATTGGCCTTCTGTTCCACAAACAGCGGGGGCGGCGGGTCAATGCGCTGGCTGGGGCCGCGCAATTTCACTTTCAGCGCGGTATCGCGCAAGGCGGGCGAAATCAGTCCCGCATCCACCAGCAAATCCAGATGCACATTGGTGTAGCGATCCAGCGCGTTGCGATCTTTGAGCAGGTAATAGGTGGGCTTGCGTTCGGCCACCAGCAGGGAAAGCGCATGTTTGAATGCGCTGGCGCCTTCGGCATCGCGCGGATTTTTCTCCAGCCGCCAAAGCGCCGCATTCGCAGCCTGAAAGTCCAGCCCGAACCAGGCCCAGAGGCCATCGCCCACACCGTTCACTTCACCAAACTTTGGCGCAGCAGATAGCGGCACAGTGTTCAGATAATCGCGCACAATGCGCTGGCGCGTTGGCAGAGTGTTCTCGCCGTCCAGGTAAGCGCGCAGACTGGCTGATCCCATCTGGCGAAGTTTTTCCTGCATCGACAGCGTGATGCCATCCGGCGAGTGGCGGTATTTCTCGATCTGGGTCGGCAGCGTGCTGCCGCCCGGCACATTGTGCGCAGGGTTGATGATGGAATAGAACTTGTCGAGTACGGCCTGCCCCAGCCGGTCCCATTCCACCGCCGGGTTTTTGCTGGGGAATTTTTCGTTCAGCAGTTCGCGGTTTTCGATAAACAGCAGGGCATTGCGCAATACCGGCGGCGTGTCCTCAAATGCGGCGTACACCCGCTCCGGGTAACGGCTGATGTACAAGACCTTGCCCGCGCTGTCCAGCAAGGTCAAACCGCCCTGATTCTTTTCGCGGTAGGGCAAGTTCAGCCCCAGATCATCGGCGCGTTCCATCTGGATGCTGATTTTGGCCTGGCGCTCGATTTCCCAGCCATTGGCCTGCAAACGCCGCGTGTAATCGGGAATCTTGCTGTAGCCCAGACGCACGTCATACGGACCATTGCCGGGAAAGCGCACCCGGTCGGATGCGCCAGTTTGCAGTTTCCAGGTCATGTTGCGCGCGGTCTTGGCCAGATACTTGGCCTGAATGTCGGACGACATCAGCTCCCAGATGATGACGCCAATGACAATGAAGGGCAGCAGCAGGATGACCAGCAATACCCACCAGCGCGCGCGCAAGCCCAGAAATTTCCCCATGACGCTGCTTACGCCCAGTCTTTGCCGATGAGAAAATCGCTGTACAGGCGCGCTTCTGGCGTGCCTGGCTCAGGTTTCCAGTCATAGCACCATTTGACGATGGGCGGCATGGACATGAGGATGGCTTCGGTGCGCCCGCCGGACTGCAAGCCGAACAGCGTGCCACGGTCAAACACCAGATTGAATTCAACATAGCGGCCACGGCGATAGGCCTGGAAATTACGCTCACGCTCGCCAAACCCAATGTCCTTGCGGCGCTCCAGAATCGGCACATAGGCGGGCAGGAAATGATCGCCAACCGACTGCATGAGATTGAAACAGGTATCGAAATCCGGCGCGTTCAAATCATCGAAGAAAATGCCGCCCACGCCACGCGGCTCGTTGCGGTGCTTGAGAAAAAAATACTCGTCGCACCATTTTTTGTAACGCGGATGCCAATCCGAGCCAAAGGGTTCCAGCGCCTTTTTGCAGGTGGCGTGGAAATGCACCGCGTCTTCTTCAAACCCGTAATAGGGCGTGAGATCCATACCGCCGCCAAACCACCACACCGGCGCTTCGCCGTCTTTTTCGGCGACAAAGAAACGCACGTTCATGTGCACGGTGGGAATGTAAGGATTGCGCGGATGAAACACCAGCGACACCCCCATGGCCTCCCACTTGCGACCGGCCAGCTCGGGGCGATGCGCGGTAGCCGACGGCGGCAGTTTACTGCCCATGACATGCGAAAAATTAGCGCCCGCGCGTTCGAGGATATTGCCCTCTTCCACCAGGCGGGAAATGCCGCCGCCACCTTCTGGACGTCGCCATTCATCACGCAAGAAGGTCTTGCCATCAACTTGCTCCATGCGGGAAACAATGGTTTCCTGCAAACCCAAAAAATACTGTTTGATTTCCGCCTTTGGAATATCCATTCACCTACGCCCTGAGTATCTTGCCTGTTGCGAAGTCTATCAGGGTGGACGGGCGTTTGCGCGCGCCGATGCGGCCTTCGATGACACGAATGCGCGCGCCGAAAATCCGCCTGCACTGATTGGCGGTTTTGGCCGCTTTATGGCCGCTTTTGTTTGCGCTGGTAGAAACCAGCGCCATGCCTGCTTGCCTGCAAAGCTGTGCCGCGCCCTTATGCGCGGTAATCCGCACGGCAGCCGTGCCACGACCGCCGGTCAGCCATTCGGGGCAATTTTTTGAAGCAGGTAACACCCAGGTTGCCGGCCCCGGCCAGCGCCCGGTTTTCCAGGCTTGCTCGATTGAATGACGGGAGACGTAAGGGCGCAACTGCTGACGATTGGCGGCGATGAGAATCAGGCCTTTGGACGCATTGCGCCGCTTGAGGTGAAAGATTTTATCGACCGCGACGCGGTTCATGGGGTCGCACCCCAAGCCGAAACAGGACTCGGTGGGGTAAGCGATGACGCCGCCATATTCCAGGAATGTCTTCAGTTCCATCAAGCTGATACAAAAAACATATTGCGTCGAAACCCGCGCTGTTTAATTCCCGTCTGCGTGGCCGCGGACAGAAGCTGTAGGGCGGAATAATGCGGCGCAGGATGTTTGAGCCCCGCTCGCTTCTGGAAACAAACCAAAAGCGGGGCGAGTTCTGCGCCGCCCGCTCGCAAGCCTCTGTCCAAGGGTACCCGAAGGGCACGCAGCCGGGTCGTCTTCTCTTGGTTACTTTTCTTGACGAAGCAAGAAAAGTAACTTGCCGCCGGGCAACCCCCGGCCAACAAATCCTACTTCTTCCTGTCGATCGCCCGATAGCCAATGTCACGACGATACTGCATGCCATCGAAGTGAATCTGCGACAACACTTCATAAGCACGCTTTTGCGCCATCTTCACGCTGTCGCCCAGCGCCGTCACCGCCAGCACGCGCCCGCCGCTGGTTTTGACATCCCCGCTAACAAGTTCTGTTCCGGCATGAAACACATGCAGGTCTTCCGCAGGTGCGGGCAGGCCGCTGATGTCATCACCCTTTTTCGGCGTGTCGGGATAGTTGGCAGCGGCAAGCACCACGGCCAGCGCGGTGCGGCGATCCCATTCGGCTTCAACCTGGTCAAGCTGACCGGCGATGGCGTGCTCGACCAGCACGGTGAGGTCGGATTTCAGCCGCATCATGATGGGCTGGGTTTCCGGATCGCCCATGCGGCAGTTGAATTCCAGGGTCTTGATCTCGCCGCTATCGGAAATCATCACCCCCGCATACAGAAAGCCGGTGTAAGGCGTGCCTTCTTTTGCCATGCCGGACACCACCGGCTGGATCACCTGGCGCAGGATTTTGGCGTGCATTTCCGGCGTGACCACGGGCGCAGGCGAGTACGCACCCATGCCGCCGGTGTTGGGGCCGGCATCGCCATCCAGTAATCTTTTGTGATCCTGGCTGGAGGCCATGGGCAACACATGCGCGCCATCGACCATGACAATGAAACTGGCCTCTTCGCCAAACAGGCATTCCTCGATGACCACGCGCGCGCCGGCTTCCCCAAAAACGTTACCAGCCAGCATCATGTCAATGGCGGCATGGGCTTCTGCCAGGGTTTGCGCCACCACCACGCCCTTGCCCGCGGCCAGGCCGTCGGCTTTAACAACAATGGGCGCGCCTTCGGCATCAACATAGGCGTGCGCCGCAGCCGCGTCGGTGAAAGTCTGGTATTTGGCGGTGGGAATGCCATGCCGCAGCATGAAAGCCTTGGCGAAATCCTTGGAGGATTCCAGTTGCGCAGCCGCTTTCACCGGACCAAAGATTTTGAGTCCGGCAGCGCGGAAGGCATCGACCACGCCTTCGGCCAGTGGCGCTTCGGGACCCACTACGGTCATGCCAATCTGCTCGCGTTTGGCAAAATCGACCAGATCGTCAATCTTGCTCAAAGCCAAATTGATCAGGCCCTCTTCCCTTGCCGTGCCGCCGTTACCGGGCGCGACAAATACCTGCGACACCCGTTTGGATTGAGACAGCCTCCACGCCAGCGCATGTTCGCGGCCGCCGGAACCAATGACTAATATCTTCATAACGATTTCTTCTTGACTGGAAATTTGGCAGTAAAGCCAATCGGATTTTTGTTTGTCGCGGGCGTCGCCATCAACTGGCGCAAGGCGTCAAACACTACCTTGAATTGTTCATCGTAGCGGCTCTCCAACTCGTCCAGCCGCGCTGAAATATCTCTGTGCTCACTCAGGATACGGCGCAGACGCACAAAGGCGCGCATGATTTCTATGTTGACCCGGACTGCCTGCGGGCTGCGCAACACGCCAGATAACATCGCTACACCCTGTTCCGTGAAGGCATACGGCGGCGTACGCACCCCGCCCCAACTTGAGGTCACAAAATGTGACTTCAAGTTATCCCACTCATCCCGGGTAAGCTGAAACATGAAATCCCCGGGAAAGCGTTCGAGATTGCGTTTGACCGCCTGCATGAGCACCTTGGGCTCCACTTCATAGAGTTTCGCAATATCCGAAGACAGCATGACCCGCTGGTCGCGCAAAACTAGAATCAGCTTCTCAAGCGGCAGGAGCGGGTATTCAGCTTGTTTTTGCATAAGCGTCAAACCCCCAGGTTTGAAGCGCCAGATGTTTCAAATGGCCTTGGCGAGACTCAATACTGGCGCTTCCCCACTGCGTAAAAACCGGAAGGTACTGAGCCGCTTTCGTAAAGGCGCTGTTTTCACCTACAGACTGTGACTGCATCAACGATCGAGTCATGAATAATGCCGACTTTTGATAATGCGGCTGTTTTTCCTGAAAGAAAGCCCTGCCGATTGCTGAATTTATGGGCTGCTCAAGCAGCGTCAGATTACCAATCCGCTGCTTGTACATGTCGTATTCGGCTGCCTTGTCAAAGTCCGCTCGTAGTTCTTTGGTTGGCTGATTGGGCAGGATATGTTCAATATGGTAGCTCCAGTAGTGATCAATTTCGGCAACTGGGCAACTGGCAATTTTTTCCAGATACTGCGCAATCCGGCACAAAACGAAGCGGACAGTGGTTTTTCTTTCGAGGGTAAGCAAATCCAGGGCGGATTCAATTCTAGGCATCCGCTTTGTTATTTCTGGACGAACCCAGGTTTCCAGATGTTGCCGCAGAGCCCCCATGCGCTGCGGAGATGACGGGGTAGCCCGGATAAACTCGTGCAGGGCGGGTGCCGCATTGGCAAATATCAAATCCAGCGCTTTGGTTGGCTCTCTTGTCAGCACAAACGCAACAAACAGTTTTTCCAGTTGCGCTTCCACTTCTTCCTGCTCTTGCTGCGTCAATCCCCCCGTCGCTAACATGACGATAAGATGCTGACGCGCCCGTGCAGAGTATCGATAAATATGGGAAAGCGCTCGCCCTGGTTTGGAAACAAAGCCACTGTAAGCGCGCGCTGCATCAAGCAGAGTTTTCGCAAAAGCAATTGGATTCTTGCTGATGCCGATTTCATCCCGTTTGGTCGAAAGCCAGTCGTACAAGTCATCCTCGGTAACGGGCTTGCCATTCTTTCTCGCGTCCGGGTAACGCGACAGCACAAAATATCTCAGAAACCTGAGCGGCTTCTCGCCTTTTCTGGTTTTTTCGATGGTATGCACCATCTCCTTCCAGATTTCGGTTAATTGATTGAACTGCGTGCGTTCTGTCTGCCGAAACAGCAGGTTTTTGAGCAAATCCAGAGCATCCAGACCAATGCCACGGTCATTGATTGTCTCAAAAATACGCAAGGCATCGCTTACATTGCCGGTTTGTATTCGCACAAGGCGCACGCGTTTGGCTAGATGCGCCTGGAAAGTACGCAGCTTTACAACATCATCACCGAACTGTTCTTCGAGAAATTCATAGGCGGTCGAATAAGCATCCAGCATGTTGCGTGCCGAGTTAGGCAAGCCTTTGGCAATCATCACAGGCTTTTGTTGAGCCATTTCTTGCAAGACTTGTCCAGCATCTTCGTAAAGCGGTTTGAGGCGCAGCCTAACCCCGGTCGTGCCATCCATATTCTGGTACTGGTCATGAATCATGCTTTCCAGGAAATGCAAAGGCGCTGAATCTGACAAATCCTTGCGCCGATCACGAAAAGCGCACAAGGCAATAAACAAGGTGGTGATACGCTGCTGACCATCAATCAGTTGAAAAACATCACCGTCCTTATACGCGACGATGCTACCGATGAAATATTCGGATAGAGTTGGCGATCCGTTCTCGTCAAACAAGGCTTCAAACGCGTCATCAAGCAGCGCCTCGACCTGATTTTTTTCCAGACATATTCACGCTGGAATTGTGGCACTTCGTAGAAGTCCTTGAAGACCTCCTCTATTGAAGGATGCTTAACGTCAATTTGCATGGCCGATACTCCCGAATCAGACCCAACCAACAGGCTGGTTAGTGACGGAAATGCCGCATCCCGGTGAACACCATCGCCATGCCGTGCTCGTCGGCGGCGGCGATGACTTCCTCGTCGCGCATTGAGCCCCCGGGCTGGATGACGGCCTTGATGCCGGCCTGGGCGGCGTTGTCGATACCGTCGCGGAAGGGGAAGAAGGCGTCGGACGCCATCACCGAACCGGGTACCACAAGACCGGCGTGTTCCGCCTTGATCGCAGCGATGCGGGCCGAGTTGACGCGGCTCATCTGGCCTGCACCGACGCCGATGGTCATGCTGTCCTTGGCGTAGACGATGGCGTTGGACTTGACGTACTTGGCGACGCGCCAGGCGAACAGCAGGTCGCGCATTTCTTCTTCGGTCGGCGCACGCTTGGTCACAACCTTGATTTCATTGGTCAGGGCCAGGTCGGCGTCCTGCACCAGCAAGCCACCATTGACGCGCTTGAAGTCCAGGCGCTTGCCCGGTTCGGCCGGCCACTGGCCGCATTCGAGCACGCGCACGTTCTTCTTGGCGGCGGCGATCTCGACAGCGGCGGCGCTGACCTTGGGGGCGATGATGACTTCGACGAACTGGCGCTCGACGATGGTCTTCATGGTCTCGGCGTCGAGTTCGCCGTTGAAGGCGATGATGC
>CAYTZP010000013.1:21046-38565 GCA_964442685.1 uncultured Thiobacillus sp. | reverse complement strand
TGGTGGAGCCGGCGGGAATCGAACCCGCGTCCGCAAGCCCTCTACAGGCAGTTCTACATACTTAGTCCGGTGGATTGAATTTAACCTGTGCCACGCCCGCCGAACAGGCTTGTCACCAGCGAGTTGCCTTGGATTTAACCTTGTGCAAAGCAACCCTGAACAAGGCGATCATACTGAGATTACCCTGCTGTTAGTTGCCTAACCCACCCCGTATGCTGGCTGGTGCAGGGTCTGGCGCAATTAAGCGGCCAGAGCGTAAGTTTCGTCGTTTGCGTTTAAACGATTTCAGTTGGATTTACGAGGTGCTCTGACCCTCGGTATGCCCTACGCTGCTTTGCGACCCACGTCGAAACCAGGTCGGCCCCGGTAACTGGTGTGCAATGCTGTTCGTATTGTAGCGTCTGAGATGGGGATTCGTGCGAAAAGTTCAAGCCAGGAAACGCATTAGTTCCTGCGGATGCTGGATGAATCCGATTGCGCCCCATGTGCCGGGCTGGTCGTTTTCGTCCAGATAGCCGTAGTGGGCGATGACGCAGGGCATGTTGGCGTTGCGCGCGGCTTCAACGTCGCGCTCGGCGTCGCCTACATATAAGCATTGTTGCGCTGCAATGTTGATTTGCTGGCAGGCATACAGCAGCGGGCCGGGGTGGGGCTTGGGCTCGGGGCAGGTGTCGCCGGAGACGATGCAAGCGGCGCGGTCGGCCAAATCCAGCAGCGATAACAGCGGTTCGGTGAAGCGTGCGGGTTTGTTGGTGACCACACCCCAGGGCAGCTTGTGAGCTTCCAGTTGTTTCAGCACCTCATCCATGCCGTCAAACAGGCGCGAATATTTGCACAGGTTGTCGGCATACAGTTGCAGGAATTCCTGGCGCATGGGGTTGAAACCTGCGTCCTCGGGCTTGAGGCCAAATCCCAGACCCAGCAACCCGCGTGCGCCATGCGAGGCTTGCGGGCGGATGAGTTCGTCGGCCAGCGGTGGCAGGCCATGGATGCCGCGTTGCAGGTTGAGGGCGTAGCCCAGGTCGGGGGCGGTATCGACCAGAGTGCCGTCGAGGTCGAACAGAACGGCCTGGATCATGCCTGTGTGCCTTGTTCGTCAGGACGGCGGCAGGCCATCAGGTAGTTCACGTCGGTGTCTTTGCCCAATGCATAAACCTTGGTCAGCGGGTTGTAGCTCATGCCCGTCAGGTCAACAATGTCCAGCCCGGTGGCGCGGGCGTAAGCGGCCAGTTCGGCGGGCTTGATGAACTTGGCGTAGTCGTGCGTGCCCTTGGGCAACATTTTCAGCAGGTATTCGGCGCCCAGCACGGCCATGGCGTAGCTCTTCAGGTTGCGATTCAAGGTGGAGAAAAACACCCAGCCGCCGGGTTTAACCAGCTGTGCGCAAGCCTGCACGATGGAAGCGGGCGAGGGAACGTGTTCGAGCATTTCCAGGCAGGTGACGACATCAAACGTGGCGGGGTTTTCTGCGGCCATGTCCTCGGCGGCGATGTGCCGGTAGGTGACTTTCCGACCGGACTCCAGCAGGTGCAGGCGGGCGACCTTGAGGGCTTTTTCCGCCAGGTCAATGCCGGTGACGGTTGCGCCCAACCCGGCCATGGATTCGCTGAGAATGCCGCCGCCGCAACCAATGTCAATGACGTGTTTGCCGGACAAACCGGCATGGCGGTCGATCCATCCGAGCCTTAATGGATTGATTTCGTGCAGTGGCTTGAATTCCGAGTTGGGATCCCACCAGTGGTGAGCGACTTCAGAAAATTTCTGGATTTCACTGGGGTCGGCATTGCGTTCGACGTTGGTCATGGTTTAGTGCCTTACGCTGGCAAGTGCAAGCTGTTTGAAAAAAACTGGCGAGAGGGTGTCAGGCCAGGAAAAAACCGGCGAGCAAGCGGAGTGTATTAGCGATACATGAGCATTGCGAGCAGGTTTTTGACACAGCATCACGCCATCGTAGCGGTTTTTCATCAGCTTGTTAGTTTATCCGACCAATAGGCAAGCCTTGCCCTCAGGTCGGGGAGATTGATGGAAGTCAGGCGGCCTTCGGCGTATTTCAGTTCGCCGCCCACCCACACATGGCTGACCTGTTCGCGGCTGGCGGCATAGACCAGGTGCGAAATCGGGTCGAACACCGGCTGGGTGTTCAGGCCGCTCAGGTTGACGGCTGTCATGTCGGCCCATTTGCCGTTTTCCAGCGAGCCGATTTGTGCGTCCAGCCCCAGCGCGCGTGCGCCGCCAAGGGTGGCGGCTTCCAGGGCTTTTGCGGCGGGGAGGGCGGTGGCATCGCCGGAAATGCCTTTGGTCAGCAAAGCCGCCAGGCGCATTTCGGCAAACATGTCCAGGCGGTTATTGCTGGCTGCGCCGTCGGTGCCAATGCCAAGGTTGATGCCGACATCCAGCCATTTTTTGACCGGGGGCAGGCCACTGGCCAGCTTGAGGTTGGAGCTTGGGCAATGCGCAATATGGCAGCCATGCCTGGCCAGGGTTTCCATTTCAGCATCCAGAAAATGCACGCCATGCACGGCAATCAGCCTGGGCGAGAGCAACCCGGCGTTGGCGATGCGTTCCAGCGGACGGATGTTGTAGCGCGCCTCGCTATCGGTGATTTCCTGCACGGTTTCATGCAAGTGAATGTGCACCGGCGCATCGAGCTGTTCTGCCAGCACGCTGATCTGCCTGAGCGCGTCGTCTGCCACGGTATAGGGGGCGTGCGGGGCAAAGGCAAACGTCAGCCGGTCTTCGTCCTTGTATTTGTCGCGGATCGCCAGACCCTTGGCAAGATAGTCCTCGGCATCGCTGGCATAAGCCGTCGGGAAGTCCATCACGATCATGCCAAGCGTGGCGCGAATCCCGGCATCCAGCGCGGCATCCGCCGTGGCGCCGGGAAAGAAGTACATGTCGTTAAAGCAGGTGGTGCCGGAGGCGAGCATTTCGGCACAGGCCAATAAAGCGCCGTCGCGCACAAAGCTGGTAGAAACATGTTTTTGCTCGGCGGGCCAGATTTTGCTGGTCAGCCAGTCCATCAACGGCAGGTCATCGCCAAAGCCGCGCATCAGGCTCATGGCAGCGTGGGTGTGCAGGTTGATCAGGCCGGGAATCAGGGCATGATCTGGTAATTCCACAGTATCGCGCGGGGCAAAGCGGGTTTTTGCCTCATTTGCCGGGCAGATTTCGATAATGCGCCCGACCCGTACAGCCAGGGCGTGCCCGGTCAGCACGCCAGCGGGCGCAACCGGGATGATCCAGCGCGGTATGAGCAGTAAATCAACAGCTTGAGCCATGTGGCGGATTGTGGCCGCAAATAGCAGGAATTGGAAGCTGAACCGGAAGCCGGGAGGCCACTCAGACCATGCTAATATCTAGGTTTTTGATTGCCACCAAGCCGGTCATGGAACAGTTCGCCAAAGAAACCTTGCCGATCAGCCTGGAAGAGGAGATGCGCCGTTCGTACCTGGATTACGCCATGAGCGTGATTGTGGGGCGCGCGCTGCCGGATGTCAGGGATGGATTGAAGCCCGTGCATCGCCGTGTGCTGTATGCCATGAGCGAGTTGTCCAACGACTGGAACAAGCCGTACAAGAAGTCGGCGCGTATTGTCGGTGATGTCATCGGTAAGTACCACCCGCATGGCGATACGGCGGTATACGACACCATCGTGCGCATGGCGCAGGATTTCAGTCTCAGATACATGCTGGTGGACGGCCAGGGCAACTTTGGCTCGGTGGACGGCGACAACGCGGCGGCCATGCGTTACACCGAAATCCGCATGTCAAAAATCGCCCACGAAATGCTGGCGGACATCGACAAGGAAACGGTCGATTTAGGCCCCAACTATGATGGCTCCGAGCATGAACCGCTGGTTCTGCCCACCCGCATCCCCAATTTGCTCATCAATGGCAGCTCCGGCATTGCCGTGGGCATGGCGACCAATATCCCGCCACATAACCTGACCGAAGTCTGCAAAGCCTGCATGACCTTGCTGGACAACCCGGAAACCACCATAGACGAACTGATCGAACTGGTTCCTGCGCCGGATTTTCCCACTGCCGGCATCATTTATGGCCTGTCCGGGGTCAAGGAAGGTTATCGCACTGGGCGCGGGCGTGTGGTGATGCGCGCCAAGTGCCACTTTGAAGACCTGGACAAGGGCGGCAAGCAGGCCATCATCATTGATGAGTTGCCGTATCAGGTGAACAAGGCCAACCTGCTGGTGAAAATCGGCGAGCTGGTGCGGGACAAGAAAATCGAGGGCATTGCCGATCTGCGCGACGAGTCCGACAAGTCCGGTATGCGCGTGTATATCGAACTCAAGCGCGGTGAAAACGCCGACGTGATCCTGAACAAGCTGTACAAGGACACGCAGATGCAGGACACCTTCGGCATGAACATGGTGGCGCTGATCGACGGCCAGCCCCGCCTGCTCAACCTGAAGGAAATGCTCGACGCCTTCCTGCGTCACCGCCGCGAGGTGGTCACGCGGCGCACGGTATTCGAGTTGAGAAAAGCGCGCGAACGCGGCCATGTGCTTGAAGGTCTTGCTGTGGCGCTGTCGAATGTTGATGAAATCATTCAAATCATCAAATCGTCAGAAACCCCGGCGATTGCCAAAGAAAAATTGATGGGGCGTGCCTGGCGCTCTGCCCTGGTGGAGGAAATGCTGGCGCGTGTGGAAGCGGATTTTTCCCGTCCCGCTGGCCTGGCACCGCAGTATGGCTTGCATGGCGATGGCTACCATCTCTCTGACGTGCAAACCCAGCGCATTCTGGAAATGCAGCTCCAGCGCCTGACCAACCTGGAACAGGACAAGATCGTTGGCGAATACAAGGAGGTGATGGATCGCATCGCCGACCTGCTCGACATTCTGGCCAATGCCAGCCGCGTGACGCAGATCATCCGCGAAGAACTTGCACAGGTTGAAGAGCAGTTTGGCGACAAGCGCCGTTCGGTGATTGTGACCGATACGCAGGATCTGTCGATGGAAGACCTGATCGCGCCGGAAGACATGGTGGTCACGCTCTCGCACACCGGCTATATCAAGACCCAGCCGATGGACGACTACCGCGCGCAAAAGCGCGGCGGGCGCGGCAAGCAGGCCACCACTACCAAAGACGAGGATTTCATCGAGAAGATGTTCGTGGCCAACACCCACGACTACATCCTGTGCTTCTCCAACCGTGGGCGCATGTACTGGCTCAAGGTGTACAACGTGCCGCAGGGCAGCCGTGGCGCGCGTGGCAAGCCCATCGTCAACCTGCTGCCGCTGGTGGAAGGTGAAAAGATCAACACCCTGCTGCCGGTCAAAACCTTTGACGAAGAGCATTATGTGTTCATGGCCACGGCCAAGGGCATCGTCAAGAAAACCCCGCTCACCGAGTTCTCGCGTCCGCGTACCGCCGGCATCATCGCCGTGGATCTGGACGAGGCGGATTATCTGATTGGTGCCTCGATTACCGACGGCAAGCACGATGTGATGCTGTTCTCCAACGGCGGCAAGGCGGTGCGCTTTGACGAAAACGACGTGCGCCCGATGGGTCGTACCGCGCGTGGCGTGATCGGTATGCGTCTGGCCGAAAACCAGCAGGTGATCTCGTTGCTGGTGGCCGAGGACGAGACCGATTCTGTGCTGACTGCAACCGAAAATGGCTATGGCAAGCGTACCTCCATTACCGAGTACACCCGCCATGCCCGCGCCACCCAGGGCATGATCGCGATCCAGACCACTGCGCGCAACGGCAAGGTGGTGGCGGCTACGCTGGTCAAGGCTGACGACGAGATCATGCTGATTACCGACGGTGGTGTGCTGATCCGCACCCGGGTCAAGGAAATCCGTGAAATGGGTCGCTCCACCCAGGGCGTGACGCTGATCAATCTCGACGACGGACAAAAGTTGATTGGCGTGGAAAGCATTCAGGAAGTGGGAGATACCGAGTAATGCTGGACAGACTGCGCAAGCTCGCTCACTTGCGGAATTATTTCCGCAAGCCGCAAGGACGCGCAGCAGCACATCCGAACTATCTCGAAATCATCATTGCCCGCACCGGACATCCGGCGCATACCTTCCGCATCAATCTGGAGGTTGCCAAAAAAGTGGGTGCCGGACTTGGTGTGGCCGCATTTGCCTGGTTTGTCGGCACCTTCTATGTGGCTTATTCGCATGTGGCCAATATGCAGGCGATTGCCAGCGCCGCGCAGCAAGCCGAGAAAATCGCCTTACTCAAACAAAACAATGAACAGCTTGCCGAGGAAAAGCAGCAGATGGGGCAAAGTCTGTTCAATTTGCAATACCAGGTAGAACAGTTGGCGACACGCGTACACGGCATCGTCAACCAGGCAGCAGAGCGGTTTCCGGTCGAGCGTCAACAAAACGTACAAAACGCCAATCAGGGTGGCGTGGCGATTCCCCTGACCCCGGCCAATGCTGGCGAAATCATGCGTTCCGAATTTTCAACCCTGAATGAGCGTCTGAGTAGATTGTTGCCCGTACTCGAAAACGCCCTGGCGCGTGAAACGGCACGCCCGGTCGGATCACCCGTTTCCGGCAATATTCCCATCAGCTCGGATTACGGCTTGCGCGGTAATCCGTTTGGTCGCGGCCAAGAATTTCACAATGGCGTCGATTTCCCGGTTGATATTGGTACACCCATTCTGGCGACCGGCCCTGGCACCGTGGATGAAACGGGGTTTGACGGTCCAAACGGAAATCGTGTCGGCATCGACCACGGGTTTGGCTACCGCAGTGTTTATGCCCACCTGTCCAGGATAAAAGTCAAACCGGGCGAAAAAGTCTCGCGTGGGCAACTGATCGCTTATAGCGGCAATACCGGCCGTTCCAGCGGGCCGCACTTGCATTACACCCTGTACTACCGGGGGCGTACCATCGACCCCGAGCTTTACCTCAACGCGAACTGATTTCATCCGGCAAGATTTATTTCAGCAAGATTTAATCCAGAGGGAGACGACATGGTATTCAAATCCAAACCGGTCAAGCAGGAAGAGAGAAGCAACAGCCCGTCCACGGCAATCACCTTTATCAGCCAGGGCAGTGTGGTCACTGGTGACATTCATGCCTCCGGCAATTTGCGTGTGGATGGCAGCATACGCGGCAATGTGAAGGCGGATGGCGATCTGGAAGTTTCCGCCAGTGGTTTGATTGAAGGCAAAACTGTTGTCGCGCGCAATATCATCATTCACGGCATGGTCAAGGCCACTCTATCTGCCCAGGAACAACTCCGTATCCACAGTCACGGTGAGGTGCAGGGCGACGTCACCGCAGAGGCGCTGGATATCGAGTCCGGAGCCAAGTTTGTCGGCCATAGCCACACGGGTATCAAACAAACTGCAGAAGTTCTCGCAATCGATCAATCAACAAGTTCAGTCAAGAAGGAAAAATGAACGTGATTTACAACTTCAGCGCCGGTCCGGCGGTTTTGCCCAAGGCTGTTTTGCAACAGGTTCAGCAAGAGATGGTTGACTGGCATGGCAGCGGCATGTCGGTCATGGAAATGTCGCATCGCGGCAAGGAATTCATGGGCATTGCCGCTGAGGCGGAAGCGGACTTGCGCGAAGTAATGGGTATTCCCGCCAATTACAAAGTGCTGTTCCTGCAGGGCGGCGCGTCCAGCCAGTTTGCCATGGTGCCGATGAACCTGTTGCGCGGCAAAGCCAGCGCCGACTATCTGAACACCGGCGAATGGTCGAAAAAAGCCATCAAGGAAGCCAAGAAATACGGCGCGGTAAATGTGGTCGCCAGCAGCGAAGACAAAAATTTCAGCTATGCGCCCGAGCAAAGCCAGTGGAAACTGGATGCCAATGCGGCCTACGTTCACTACACCCCCAACGAAACCATCGGCGGCGTGGAAATATTCTGGACGCCAGAAACCAAGGGCGTGCCGCTGGTGGCGGATATGTCCTCCACCATCCTCTCGCGTCCGATGGATGTGAGCAAATTCGGCCTGATCTACGCCGGCGCGCAAAAGAATATCGGCCCGGCGGGGCTCACCATCGTCATCGTGCGTGAAGACTTGATCGGCGAAACGGTCAAGGGCACGCCAACCATGTTCGACTACAAAATTCATGCCGAAAACGAGTCCATGTACAACACGCCGCCCACATTTGGCATGTACACCGCCGGGCTGGTGTTCAAGTGGCTGAAAACCAATGGCGGGCTGGCCGCGATGGAAAAAACCAACCGCGAAAAAGCCGGTTTGTTGTATTCGAGAATCGACGCCAGCGATTTCTACAATTCGCCGGTGGCCAGAGACAACCGCTCGCTGATGAACGTGCCGTTCACGCTCAAGGATGCCGCGCTGGACGAGGCCTTCCTCAAGGGCGCCAAAGAGCGTGGGCTGTTGCAGTTGAAAGGCCACCGTTCGGTGGGCGGGATGCGCGCTTCCATTTACAACGCCATGCCAGTAGAAGGCGTGAAGGCGCTGGTTGAATACATGAGCGATTTCGAAAAATCCAACGGGTAAAGCCATGAGCCAGGCCTACAAAATCCAGACCCTGAACGCCATATCCGCCAAGGGGCTGGCGCGTCTGCCGCAAACTTATCTCGTTGGCGGGGATGTCACGGAAGCCGACGCGATTCTGGTGCGTTCGGCCAATATGCACGACATGCCGATTTCGTCCAGCGTCAAGGCCATTGGCCGCGCCGGTGCGGGCACCAATAACATCCCCGTCAAAGCCATGTCCGAGCGCGGCGTGCCAGTGTTCAACGCCCCCGGCGCCAATGCCAACGCGGTGAAAGAACTGGTCATTGCCGGTATGTTGATGGGCGTGCGCAACCTGATTCCAGCCGTCAAATTCTGTGAAGGCTTGAGCGGCAGCGACGAAGAAATGCACAAAGCCACCGAAGCCGGCAAAAAGAATTTTGCCGGTGGTGAGCTGCCCAACAAGACTCTGGGCGTGATCGGTCTGGGCGCGATTGGCTCGCTGGTGGCGGATGCCGCCATTCGTCTGGGCATGAACGTGGTGGGCTTCGATCCCGGCATCACGGTCGAAGCCGCCTGGCGTTTGCCCGCGCAAGTGAAAAAAGCCGCCAGTGTCGAAGACCTGCTGCGTCAGAGCGACTTCGTTTCGCTGCATGTGCCGTTGATCGACGCCACGCGCAACCTTATCAACGCCGAGCGCATTGCCAACATGCGTCCCGGCGCCATCCTGCTTAATTTTGCGCGTGAGGGCACGGTGGACAACGCCGCCGTGGTCGAGTCCCTTGATGCAGGCAAGCTGGGCGGCTATATCTGCGACTTTCCGGCCAATGCGCTGAAAGGTCATGCAAAAGTCGTCACCACGCCGCATCTGGGCGCCAGCACCGAGGAAGCCGAAGAAAACTGCGCCATCATGGTGGCCCAGCAAGTCGCCGACTATCTGGAAAACGGCAATATTCTCAATTCGGTGAATTTCCCCAATGTGGAAATGCCGCGCGAATCGGCGTATCGCATTGCGGTCGTCAATGCCAACGTGCCCAATATGGTGGGTGCGATTACATCCACTTTGGCCGGTGCGGGGCTCAACATCCACAATATGCTCAATAAGTCGCGCAATGACCTGGCCTATACCCTGGTGGATGTGGACAGCGCGGTATCCGATGCCGTTCTCAAACAACTGGCCGCCATTGAAGGCGTGCTGAATGTGCGTTACCTGCCGACGGATGCCTGAATTACATGTCTGACGAATTGCTCAAATTGCGTGACCGTATCGATGCCGTCGATGCGGAATTGCTGCGCCTGCTGAACGAGCGCGCGAAAATTGCCCAGGCTGTTGGCCACATCAAAAATGGCCAGATTTACCGCGCTGAGCGCGAAGCCCAGGTATTGCGGCGTTTGTGCGCAGAAAACCCCGGTCCGCTTAAAGCCGCCAATATCGAACACCTGTTCCGCGAAATCATGTCGGCCTGCCGTGATCTGGAACAGCACCTGCGCGTGGCATTTCTTGGTCCGGAAGGCACATTCAGCCAGGCCGCGGCCTACAAGCATTTTGGCCATGCGGTGGGCAGCGTGCCATGCGCCACCATCGACGAAACTTTTCGTGCGGTGGAAACCGGCAAGGCCGATTACGCCGTGGTGCCGGTAGAAAACTCCACCGAGGGCGCGGTCTCGCGCACGCTGGATCTGGTGGTGGGCAGCAATCTGAAAATCTGCGGCGAAGTGCTGCTGCCGGTGCATCAGAATCTGTTGCGTAAAATGAATCGCCCCTCTCCCTCTGGGAGAGGGGCAGGGGGTGAGGGAGAGCGGAAATTATCCGGCATTACCCGCGTTTACAGCCATTCCCAATCCCTCGCCCAGTGTCAGCACTGGCTGAACAAGCACTTGCCGGGTGCCGAGCGCGTTCCGGTATCCAGTAATGCCGAAGCCGCGCGTCTGGCCGCCCAGGATATGCAAACTGCCGCGATTGCCAGCGATCTCGCCGCCGAGATTTACGGCTTGTCCAATGTGGCGCCGCGTATTGAAGACGATCCCAATAACACCACGCGTTTTCTGGTGCTGGCCGACCATGACACAGCCGCCTCCGGCAAGGACAAAACCTCGCTGGTCATGTCCGCGCCCAATGCCCCCGGCGCTGTAGTCAAACTGTTGCAGCCGCTGGCCGATGCGGGCGTGTCCATGAGCAAATTCGAATCGCGCCCGGTCAAGGGCACCAACTGGGAATACCTGTTCTTCGTTGACATAGAAGGCCACCGTGATGAAGTGAAAGTGGCGGCTGCGCTCAAGGAAGTTACCTCGCGCGCCATTTTCCTCAAGGTGTTGGGCTCTTACCCTGGGGCGTCGTCCTGAACCCTCAGTACAGCCTATTACTGATGCATTGATTTAGCCTGGCTTACAGTTTTGCAACCTTTTCAATACATACAATAAATGCAAACCAGATATTCCTCGATCGCTGTGCTGTCCATATTCTTGGCCGTGCCAGCCCTGGCCGCGCCGGAGATTGATTTATCGGCTGATTTGGGATCGGTTCGTAGCGAGCAAAAACTCAGAACTGGCGGCAAAGCGATCTGGACGTTGCCTTTTGAAACCACGCAATACGTGCCCGCCAGCCTCGATGTCAACGTGCGTGCCGCGCTGGCCGCCCAGGCAGAAGGGCGCTTCATCGAAGCCATTGCGCTGCTGGAACAAACTGCCAAGGCGGTAGAGCAGGACGACATCCAACTGCTGCGCGCCAGTTTTTATTTGCAGGCTGAGCAAATCGGCAAGGCGCAAACCATCCTCAACCAGCGCCTGAGCAAGAATCCCGGACTTGCCGACGCTCATGCCCTGCTGGCCTTGAGCCATTTATGGCAGGGCAGGGTCGAGCTTGCCGCGCAGGCCATGGAAAAATCCTGCGCACTGGATTGCCGCCCATATGCCTACCGGATCAACACCTATGTGTTGCAGGCACAGGGGCGGCTGCAAGAAGCCTCCGCCCTCATGGCAAAACTCAACCAAACCGGCTCGGTCGACGCGCTTAATCTGGCGCGGGAAGCCGAACTGGCGCTGAGCTTGAACGACACCCCGCGTGCCGCCCAGCGTATTGCAAGCGCCCGTAAAATTGCCCCGGATTCTGCCTATGTCATGGCCGTTAGCGGCCTGGCCTGGCTGATTGCAGGCGAACACCAGAAAGCGCAGCAGGCGTTTGAAATCGCGCTCAAACGCGACCCGCAAGACCCCAAGGCTTTGCTCGGGTTGGGGCTGGCCGAAGTTAGACAGGGCAGGCTGAAACAAAGCGTAGCGCACTTGAATGCCGCTGCCGCCAGCGATCCGACAAGCGCCACCATCCAGACTTATCTCGGTCGTGCCCTCAAACAACTCGACCAGGGCAAGCAGGCAGAAACCGCCTATAAAACCGCCATCCGCCTCGACCCGAATGATCCCTTGCCCTGGATTTATCTGGCGCAACTGCAAAACGAAACCGGCCAGCCCAAGGCAGCCTTGCACAGCCTGCGCGAAGCCGAAAAGCGCAAAGCCAGCCGTGGCGTGTATCGCGGCGACAGGCTCCTTAACGAAGACGAACAGACCATTCAATCCAACCTGGCCATGGTCTATCGCAAGCTGGGCATGAGCGTGCTTGCCTGGCAGACACTTGCGGCAGGCGCTGGCGACAAAAATGCGCAGACCCTGAAAAATCAGGCGGAAATTCTCCAAGGCCAGCGTTTTGCCGAATATGCCCGTCGCAGTCTGGCACTGCAAAGTCTGTTTGATGACGGCCGGAGTTCCTTGCCCGTCTCACTCGATATTTACAGTGATGGCGCAGGGCAATCCGGATCGCAGACTCCGCAACAAGGTGCAATTGAAGTGACAGGCCAGCAAGCCAGTTATGGCGATTATGGCGCGCTGTTTACAGCTCCCCCCGCACTGGAAATTAGTGGCGTGGTTGGCAGCAATCAGACCTGGGGCGAGCAGATCAGAGCGTCAGTTGGTGGAGAACAATTTGGCCTCAGTCTTGCCCAGCGGCATTATCAGACCAATGGTGTAGCTCCCTATGATGATCTCGACAACGCCATCTGGCAGGCCACCCTCAAGTGGGATCCGCAGCCTGACATGCGCCTGTTCTTGAGCTACCAGAATTTTTCATCTGATCGAGGGGCAGTGCTGTTCCCACAGGATTGGATATTGCTCACCAATGCGGCTATCAATGAAGATAGTTGGACTGCTCGATTGGGCCTGCGCCTGCGTCTGGATTCAGGCAGTGAAATTCGCGGCTACTATGGTCATCAGAAGACGGATTATCGTTTTGTCTATGATTTCGGGTTTGGTCCTATTCTCCCGGCCACTACGGGTGATGTAACTGCGGATGGGGGCGAAATCCAGTACCGTCGGCATACTGCTAAAAGCACCTTATCCCTGGGCGTTCAGTTGTACAGGGAAGAAAGTGAATTCCCATTGGCGTTTGTGAAACGTGAAGCGCATGCCAACCAGATCTATGCATCCCAGAAACTGCAAGTCAACTCGCAATGGGTGGCAGACTGGAGCCTGGGCTGGGCATGGGCCAAGGGTGATGACAAAACTGGAGGGGGCAGCAATACCAAACTTGATCGTGCGCGTGCGCTGGCGGGTTTGAGCTACACGCCCGATGAATTTACTCGAATGCGTCTGGCCGTTGGGCAGGGAATGAATTTGCCCGCTGTGGGTGGAGCAACTCTGGAACCGGTGGAAACTGCGGGGATGATCTTTACTCGCCAAAGCGATATTGGTCGCTTTGTGCGAACTGCGGAACTGTCGGGTGAGCGTCATCTGGCTGCGGATTGGCTGTTATCCGGGCGTGTTGCCCTTCGCAACATGGATGATCCTGTATTTGACGGCATCGATCAGGTACTGAGACATTACCAACAAAAAGATGGGCAAGCGGCCTTGCACTGGGTGCCAGCGCAAAAACCGCTGTCTGCAAGTTTAAGCATTGGCATCGAAAAACGTCAGACACCAGACCCGGCAGGCCAGTTGGACTCGATCGGCTGGCAGCGTTTGACCGATGTCAGGCTGGCTGCCAGCTGGATGATCGATGCAAACTGGAGCGCCCGCGCCGAAGTCAGCCGCAACTGGGTGGAAGGCGAGTATCAACAACTTATTCCCCCATTCCTCTCATTCGACGATACATCTACGCAAGTCAATGCCAGTTTGCGTTGGAGGAAAGGCCAAGGGCAGGCAGAGCTGGGGGTGCGCAATCTGCTGGATGATCATTTCGAATACACTGAAACTGATCCGCTTGCGCCACGCTTCAGCAAGGGGCGTTTTGTGTATGGCAGTGTCAGATGGCTCTGGTGAAACAGCGGTGTTTGAATGGCGCTATGGCCGCCGCAAAAGTACTAAACGCAAGGTAATCAAACCCATAATCAAACCAAGGGAGAATTGATGATGCATAAGATCCAAATGAGCCTGCTGGCTCTTGTTGTTGCCTTGACTGCGGCCTGCCAGAAGGCGCCCGAAGCTCAGGAACAAGCTGCTGCGCCTGCGCCTGCGCCTGCAGCTGAAGCACCAGTTGCACCAGCCGCAACTGAGCCCGTTCCTTCGGTAACGGATGCTGTACCGCCCGCAATGCCTTCCGTGGACAAGGCTCTTCAGCCTGAGGGTGTAAGTGCAATGGCTTGCCCGTCTGGATGTGTTGAGATGGCTTGTCCCCCGCCTGTTGGAGCCAAGGCCTGCTGCAAGAAAACCGCGACTGGCTATCAGAAGTG
Source organism: uncultured Thiobacillus sp. (assembly GCA_964442685.1). Lineage (GTDB taxonomy): Bacteria > Pseudomonadota > Gammaproteobacteria > Burkholderiales > Thiobacillaceae > UBA6918. The sequence goes on along the minus strand of CAYTZP010000013.1, from coordinate 24,425 downwards.
CTGATGTTTGATGATGCTGTGTGACCTTTCCCCGCCCCATATCCGCGCGATTTCACCCTATGTGCCCGGCAAGCCGATTGGCGAGCTGGCGCGTGAGCTGGGGTTGGAGGAGTCATGCATCGTCAAGCTGGCCTCCAACGAAAATCCGCTGGGCCCCAGCCCCAAGGGCTTGAAAGCTGCGCAAGACAGCCTGAAGGAAACTCATCTTTACCCCGACGGCGCGGGCTTTGCGCTGAAATCCGCTCTGTGCCGGAAATTCGATATCGCGCCGGAAAACATCGTGCTGGGCAATGGCTCCAACGATGTGCTGGACATGGCCGCACGCGCTTTTCTCGCTACGGGCACCTCCTCGGTGTACGCGCAACATGCCTTTGCGGTGTACCCCATTGCGACACTGACAGTGGGGGCGAAAGGTATTGAAGTTGCGGCGAAACACTACGGCCACGACCTCGCCGCCATGCGTGCTGCCGTGCGTGAAGACACGCGGGTGGTGTGGATTGCCAACCCCAACAATCCCACCGGCACGTTCTTGCCGTGGGCGGAAATAGAAGCGTTTCTCCAGGAAGTGCCGCCGCATGTGCTGGTGGTGCTGGATGAGGCCTATGGCGAATACCTGCCGCCAGCAGACCGGTTCGATACCGTTGCCTGGCTGAAGAAATATCCCAACCTGCTCATCGTGCGCACCTTCTCCAAAGCCTATGGCCTGGCTGGTTTGCGTGTGGGCTACGGCTTGGGGCATCCGGAGATGATCGACTTGCTCAACCGCGTGCGTCATCCCTTCAACGTCAATCTGCCTGCGCTGGCGGCAGCAGAAGCCGCGTTGGATGATGCCGATTTTCTTGAACAGAGTTTTGCCATGAATCAGTCGGGCATGCAGCAATTGACGGCAGGCTTGTCGGCCTTGGGGCTGGAGTATGTGACCTCGCGCGGTAATTTTTTGCTGGCAAAGGTGGGGGATGCTGCGCGCATCAATAACGGGCTGCTCAAGCGCGGGGTAATCGTGCGCCCGGTGGCCAATTATGGTTTGCCGGAATTTTTACGCGTGTCAGTGGGACTGGAGGCGCAAAATGCCCGTTTTCTGGAGGCTTTGAGCGCCTGTTTATGAGCTTCAAGATCAACCGTCTCATCATTGTCGGCGTGGGGCTGATCGGCGGCTCTGTCGCTGCGGCCTTGAAGCGGGCGGGCGCGGTGAATGAAATTTCCGGCATGGGACGCCAACGCGAAACGCTGGAGGCAGCCAAGTCCCTGGGGTTGATTGATACCATCATTGAATCGCCGGCTGAAATCGGCCGTGCCGATATGGTGTTGCTGGCCATGCCGGTCGCGCAAATGCAAAAGGTGCTGGCTGAAATTGCGCCGCACTTGAATGCGCACACGGTGATCACCGACGCAGGCAGCACCAAGTCGGATGTGAACGCCGCAGCCAGAACGACACTGGGCGATACGTTCTCGCGTTTTGTTCCCGGCCATCCCATTGCCGGTTCGGAGCAAAACGGCCCGTCTGCCGCGCGCGCGGATTTGTACCAGGGCAAAAACGTGGTGCTTTGCCCCGAAGCCGAAACGGATCCCGATGCCATCGAGCAGGTGCGCCACCTTTGGCAGGCCGTGGGCGCGCATGTGGTTGAAATGCCCGCGTCCAGACACGACCGGATTTTTGCCGCCGTCAGCCATCTGCCGCACTTGGCCGCGTTTGCGCTGGTGGATGAACTGGCGCAGCGCGCAGACGCGGACGAATTCTTTCGCTATGCCGCGAGCGGCTTCCGCGACTTTACCCGTATTGCCGGTAGCAGCCCGGAAATGTGGCGCGATATCGCACTGGCAAACAGGGAAGCACTGCTGGCAGAATTGTCCGCTTACATGAACAAACTGGGCGAAATTGCCTCCGCGCTGGATAAAAATGATGCCCGTGCACTGGAAGCGATTTTCAAACGTGCCAGCGAGGCGCGGCGCGACTGGCATGGGAATTAGATTCTTGAACAAGGAGGACAAGAGGACAGGAGAAAAACATTCTTTCAACCCTCTTGTCCTCATGTCCTCTTTGTGAACGTTTTTATGGAATACCTCGACTTACCTGCTTTCAACTCCGCGTCCGGCATGGTCAAACTGCCCGGATCGAAAAGCATTTCCAATCGCGTGCTGCTATTGTCGGCGCTGGCGACTGGCGTGACAGAAATAAAAGAGCTGCTGGACTCTGACGACACCCAGGTCATGCTGGAATCGCTGTCTCGCCTGGGCGTGAAATGGACGCGCCATGCGGGTACGGACAATTATCGCGTCGAAGGCATAGGCGGCACTTTCCCGGTCAAGCAGGTGGAACTGTTTCTGGGTAATGCGGGCACGGCTTTTCGATCGCTGACGGCGGCTTGCGCCTTGTCGGGTGGCGACTATGTATTGAAGGGCGTGGCGCGGATGCACGAGCGCCCGATTGGCGATCTGGTCGATGGCTTGCGCCAGCTTGGGGCGAACATCGATTATCTCGGCAATGAGGGTTTTCCGCCCTTGCACATCCATCCAACAGTCCCCGGCGACACGCCGGAAGTCACGGTCAAGGGCAACGTCTCCAGCCAGTATTTGACCGGGCTGTTGATGTCTGCGCCGCTGCTGGGCAGAACCGTCACCATCAAAGTGGCGGGCGAACTCATCTCCAAGCCTTACATCAAGATCACGCTGGGCTTGATGGCGCGATATGGCATCAAGGTTGAACAGCAAGGCTGGGAAAGTTTTACCGTGCCTGCCGCGCAATATCAAAGCCCGGGCGAAATCGAAGTGGAAGGCGATGCGTCATCCGCCTCGTATTTTCTTGCCGCTGGCGCGCTCGGCCATGGCCCGGTGCGCGTGCAGGGCGTGGGACGCAATGCGCTGCAAGGCGATGTGCAGTTTGCCGCCGCGCTGGCACGCATGGGCGCGGAAATCGGCATGGGCTCAAACTGGATCGAGGCGCAACTGCCATGCAGCCAGCGCATTCGCGCCATTGATATGGACTTGAACCACATCCCCGATGCCGCCATGACACTCGCTGTGCTGGCCTTGTTTGCCGACGGGACTTCCACACTGAGAAACATTGCTTCCTGGCGCGTGAAGGAAACCGACCGCATTGCCGCGATGGCGACTGAGCTCAGAAAATTCGGCGCGGAAGTGGAAGAGGGCGCAGATTATTTGAAAATCACGCCGCCCAAAAAACTGAATGAAAATGTCGCCGTGGATACCTACGACGACCATCGCATGGCCATGTGCTTTTCACTGGTGACGCTGGGCGGGGTGCCGGTGCGCATCAACGATCCGAAATGCGTGAACAAGACTTTTCCTGGCTACTTCGACGCGCTGGCGACCATCACCGGCCAGCCTGCGGCTTGCAAGCTGGTCAGGTAATACAGAAATT
>CAYTZP010000013.1:0-20946 GCA_964442685.1 uncultured Thiobacillus sp. | reverse complement strand
GCGACCATCACCGGCCAGCCTGCGGCTTGCAAGCTGGTCAGGTAATACAGAAATTTGAACAAAGAGGACAAGAGCAAGACAAGGTGAGGATGGTTCAGAAGGTATCTGGTTTATCTCTTGTCCTCCTGTCCTCTTTGTAAAAAGGGTTCTGCTTTTCGGTTTTCCCTGCGCCTCTGCGTTAAAAGCTTTTAAGGTCTTTCATGAAAATCCCCATCATTACCATTGACGGCCCTTCCGCCTCGGGCAAGGGCACGATTGCTGAAAAAGTGGCAGCGGCGCTCGGCTTCCATGTGCTGGATTCCGGCGCGCTGTATCGACTGACGGCTTTGTCGGCGCTGAAATCCGCCGTTCCCCTGGACGACGAGGCGGGTGTGGCGGGATTGGCAGCAGTGCTGCCAGCGGAGTTTCGCGCGGGTGAAATCTGGCTGGATGGCGAGAACGTGACGCAGGCGATTCGTGCCGAGGCGGTGGGTGAGGGCGCGTCAAAAATTGCCGCCTTGCCCGCAGTGCGCACGGCTTTGCTGGCTCGCCAGCGGGCGTATGCGCAGGCGCCAGGGCTGGTGGCCGACGGGCGCGATATGGGCACGGTGGTGTTTCCCCATGCCGTAACCAAGGTCTTTTTGACCGCCAGCGCCGAGGCCAGGGCGGAAAGACGCTATAAGCAGTTGATCGAAAAGGGAAACTCTGCTAGTCTAACCGACCTTGTCAGTGATATGCAGGCACGCGATGCGCGCGATACCCAACGGGCTGTCGCACCGCTGAAACCCGCGCCGGATGCGCTGGTGCTGGATTCGACAACGATGGATATCGGCCAGGTTGTTGCGGCAGTGTTGGGGCGCTATCAGGAACGCTGTTCCGCTGACGCTTGATATTTTTGTATTTTAAAGTGCCTGCCTTCACCGGCAGGTTTTGTGCAACGAACCCCGCCTAATCAGCGGAATGCTAGGTCTTAAATCATGTCTGCAACCCAAACCTCAACCGCCTCCAACGAGAGCTTTGCCGCCCTGTTCGAGGAATCCCTCAATCATCAGGAAATGCGTCAGGGCGAAGTCATCACCGCTGAAGTGGTGAGCATTGATGACAATTTCGTGGTGGTCAATGCCGGTCTCAAATCCGAGAGCCTGATCCCGACTGAAGAATTCAAGGACGACCACGGCAATATCGAAGTCAAGGCTGGCGATTTTGTGCAAGTCGCCATCGAATCGCTGGAAGATGGTTTTGGCTCCACCAAGCTGTCCCGTGAACGTGCCAAGAAGCTGGCCGCGTGGCTGGATCTGGAAGCCGCCATGAACGAAGGCCGCATCGTTACCGGTCTGGTGGCAGGCAAGGTCAAGGGTGGTCTGACTGTGCTGATGAACGGCCTGCGCGCCTTCCTGCCCGGTTCGCTGGTGGACATGCGCCCGATCAAGGACACCACGCCTTACGAAAACAAGGAAATGGAGTTCAAGGTCATCAAGCTCGACCGCAAGCGCAATAACGTCGTGGTGTCACGTCGTGCCGTGCTGGAAGCGACCATGGGCGCCGACCGCGAAGCACTGATGGAAAACCTGAAAGAGGGCACCATCATCAAGGGCGTGGTCAAGAACATTACCGACTACGGCGCGTTTGTGGATCTGGGCGGTATCGACGGCCTGCTGCACATCACCGACATGGCCTGGCGCCGTGTCAAGCATCCTTCCGAAGTGGTGCAGGTTGGCCAGGAACTGGAAGCCAAGATTCTCAAGTTCGATCAGGAAAAGAACCGTGTTTCGCTGGGTATCAAGCAGCTGGGCGACGATCCCTGGGTCGGTATCGCCCGCCGCTACCCGCAAGGCACCCGCATGTTCGGCAAGGTGGCCAACCTCACCGACTACGGCGCATTTGTGGAAATCGAGTCCGGCATCGAAGGTCTGGTACACGTTTCCGAAATGGACTGGACCAACAAGAACGTCAGCCCCGGTAAAGTGGTGCAACTGGGCGATGAAGTCGAAGTCATGGTGCTGGATATCGACGAGGACAAGCGTCGCATCTCCCTGGGCATGAAGCAGTGCAAGGCCAACCCCTGGGACGATTTCGCCATGAACCACAAGAAGGGCGACAAGGTTTCCGGCGCCATCAAGTCCATCACCGACTTTGGCGTGTTCATCGGCCTGCCTGGCGGTATCGACGGTCTGGTGCATTTGTCTGACCTGTCCTGGAACCTGGCTGGCGAAGAAGCCGTGCGCAACTTCCGCAAGGGTCAGGATGTAGAGGCGGTGGTGCTGGGTATCGATACCGAGCGCGAGCGTATTTCTCTGGGTATCAAGCAGCTGGAAGGCGATCCCTTCAATTCCTTCGTCGGCAGCCATGAAAAAGGCAGCATCGTCAAAGGCACGATCAAGTCCATGGATGCCAAGGGCGCTGTCGTGCAGTTGTCCGAAGGTGATATGGATGGCTATCTGCGCGCTTCCGAAATCTCGCGTGACCGCGTGGAAGATATCCGCAACCACTTCAAGGAAGGCGACGAAGTCGAGGCCATGATCATCAACGTTGATCGCAAGAACCGCGTGATCAACCTGTCCATCAAGGCCAAGGACAACGCCGATCAGGATGCGGCCATGAAGAAGCTGACGGCAGAGTCTGCCGCTGCGGCGAGCGGCTCGACCAACCTGGGGGCGCTGCTCAAAGCCAAGCTGGACAACAAGAACGCTGATCAATAACAAGTTGGCAAGTTCGAGCGATGATCGTTTCACTGGCAAAGCCTTGCGGAATTCAGCCATGAACGGAATGACCAAATCCGAGCTGATTGCCCGGCTCTCTGTCCGTCACCCGCAGTTTCAGGGGGCGGATGCCGAGCTGGCAGTCAAAACCATACTGGATGCCATGATTAAAACCCTGGCGTCCGGCGGTCGGATCGAAATTCGCGGATTTGGCAGCTTCTGTTTGAACTATCGCCCGGCCAGAATGGGGCGCAATCCCAAGTCTGGTGACAAGGTTGAAGTTCCGGCCAAATACGTCCCGCACTTCAAGGCGGGTAAAGAATTGCGTGAGCGTGTGGATTATCATCCGCTCTGAGTTTTGCACATCGCACGAAATGAAAACGGCGCTTGATGGCGCCGTTTTCATTTGCCGGGCGCGGCGCGCTGTACAATGGCGCATGAGCAGAAAATAAATCAGCCTGCCTGCTCGCACAATAACTGGGGAGCATACCTTCAACATGGTGCATACACTTGCCTGGGTGGTGAAGATACTGGTTTTTATCGTGGTGCTGGGCTTTGCACTGAAAAACAGCCAGCTGGTGACACTCAATTATTTTTTTGGCTACGCATGGGAAGCGCCTCTGGTTGTGGTGCTGCTTGCAACGGTTACGCTTGGCGCACTGCTGGGCGTGCTGGCGTTGCTGCCCTTGTTGTTTCGACTGCGTCGTGAGCGCGGAATATTGCGCAAGCAGCTAGAGGCAAGCACGCAAATTCAGCCTGCCGATGCATCCGTACTGCAAACCTTGTCAACTGAATGATGGAACTGGAATTCTGGTGGCTGCTGGCCATACCGCTGTTTTTTGCCCTGGGCTGGCTGGCGGCGCGCATTGACATCAAGCAGGTGGTGACAGAATCGCGCAGCGTACCCAACTCGTATTTTCGCGGTCTTAATTTTCTGCTCAACGAGCAGCCAGACAAGGCGCTCGACGCCTTTCTGGAAGTGGTCAAGCTGGATCCGGAAACCATCGACCTGCATTTCACCCTCGGCGCGCTGTTCAGAAGACGCGGTGAAATTGACCGCGCCATCCGCATTCACGAAAACCTGCTGGATCGTGAAACCCTGACTGAAGATGACCGGCTCAAGGCGCTGATTGAGCTCGGGCAGGACTACCTCAAGGCGGGCTTGCTCGATCGCGCCGAAGAGGTTTTTGGCCGCCTGCTGGAAACCTCCTATGCCGGCCAGGCGCGCCGCCAGTTGCTGGAAATCTATGTGCAGGAAAAGGACTGGAACAAGGCGATTCTGGCAACTGCTGAACTGGAAAAGAGTTCGGCTCGCCCGATGAGTCCGGAGTCTGCGCATTTTCATTGCGAACTGGCCACGCTGGACATGGTCAAGGGTAATCTGCCCGAGGCGCAGGCGCATCTCAAACAAGCTCTCGACACCCATCGGCAGGGTGCGCGCGCCAACATCATGATGGGCGATCTGCAAGTTGCCATGGGCAATCGTGAGGCGGCGTTGGCGACCTGGAAATTGATCGAGGCGCAAAGCCCCGCGCACATGGTGCTGGTGGTGGATCGTATGCTGGACAATTTCAAGCAACTGGGCAGACAGGCCGAGGGGCTGGATTGGTTGAAAGGTCTGCTAACCCGTCACCCGTCACTGGATATGTTCAACACCCTGTACCACGCTGTGATGGAAGGGCAGGGCGCCGAGGCGGCGTATCAGCTTGCGCGTGAAGAGCTGCGGCGCAACCCAAGTTTGCATGCGCTGGAGCGCCTGGCCGAGGCCGAACTGATTACCGCATCGGAAGATCGCCGTGAAGTGATCCAGAACGCCAAGAGTTTGATCCAGCGGCATGTGCAGCGCCTGTCGCGTTACCACTGTGTGAGCTGTGGTTTCAAGGCCAGCCAGTTCTTCTGGCGTTGCCCGGCTTGTAGCCGCTGGGACAGCTTTGACCCGGCAAGAAGGGAAGAATAATGAAGGGCGAAAATTCCAGGGTCATTGTTGCGCTGGATTATTCTGATGCGAAGCCAGCACTGGAACTGGCGGCCAGACTGAACCCGGCGGATTGCCGTCTCAAGGTTGGCAAGGAACTGTTTACTGCCGCCGGTCCGGCCTTGGTGCGAGAACTGGTGGACAGGGGCTTCGGGGTTTTTCTCGACCTCAAGTTTCACGATATTCCGAATACCGTCGCAGCGGCCTGCCGCGCTGCGGCAGAACTCGGGGTGTGGATGCTGAATGTACATGCCAGCGGTGGTAGCAAGATGATGCAGGCGGCGCGTGAAGCCGTGGATCAATCTGCACACCGACCGTTACTGATTGGCGTGACCGTGCTGACCAGCATGGATGCAAATGCCCTGCGTGAAACCGGCGTGGACAGAGAACCCGCACAGCAGGTGCTGCACCTGGCCAAACTGGCACAGGCCAGCGGTCTGGACGGCGTGGTGTGCTCCGCGCAGGAAGCCCCCATGCTGCGTGCCGCGCTGGGCAATGATTTCCTGCTGGTGACGCCCGGCATCCGCCCAGCTGGCGCCGACGTGGGCGACCAGTCGCGCATCATGACGCCCGCGCGCGCCATCGAAGCCGGTGCGGACTATCTGGTCATCGGTCGTCCGATTACGCAGGCCGATCACCCGGTTGCTGCGCTGCAAACCATTCAACAGGAAATTCATTTCTCACAGGAAGCCCACTCATGAAAATTGCCATTGCCGGAACCGGCTATGTCGGCTTGTCCAACGCGGTGCTGCTGTCGCAGCACAATGAGGTGGTTGCGCTCGACATCGTGGCCGAGAAGGTGGACATGCTCAACCGCAAGCAGTCGCCCATCGTCGATGCGGAAATTGAGGATTTTCTCAAGAACAAGCCGCTTAACCTGCGCGCTACCATGGACAAGCGCGAAGCCTATGCGGGCGCGGATTTCGTCATTATCGCCACGCCCACCGATTACGATCCGGAAACCAACTACTTCAACACACGCTCGATTGAAACCGTCATTCGTGACGTCATGGCAATCAATCCGGATGCGGTAATGGTGATCAAATCTACCGTCCCGGTTGGCTATACGGCAAAAACGCGCGAACTTTTGGGCACGAACAATCTGATTTTTTCGCCCGAGTTTCTGCGCGAAGGCCAGGCCCTGTATGACAACCTGTACCCCTCGCGCATCATCGTCGGCGAGCGTTCGGCGCGCGCGGAGGCGTTCGCCAATCTGCTCAGGCAGGGCGCGATCAAGCAGGATATCCCTGTGCTGTTCACCGACTCGACCGAGGCCGAAGCCATCAAGCTGTTTGCCAATACCTATCTGGCCATGCGGGTGGCGTACTTCAACGAGCTGGATACCTATGCCAACACTCACGGCCTGGACACCAGGCAGATTATCGAAGGCGTCAGCCTCGATCCGCGCATTGGCGGCCATTACAACAACCCCTCGTTTGGCTATGGCGGCTATTGCCTGCCCAAGGACACCAAACAGTTGCTGGCCAATTACCGTGACGTGCCGCAAAATCTCATCCACGCCATCGTCGAATCCAATACCACGCGCAAGGATTTCATCGCCGATTCCGTGATCCGCATGAATCCAAAAATTGTCGGCGTTCACCGGCTGATCATGAAGAGCGGCTCGGACAATTTCCGCGCTTCCAGCATTCAGGGCATCATGAAGCGCATCAAGGCCAAGGGCATTGAAATCATCGTGTATGAACCCGTGCTCAAGGAAACCGAGTTTTTCCATTCGCGCGTGGTCAACGATCTGGACGAGTTCAAGCGCCTGTCCGACGTGATTATTGCCAACCGTATTACCGATGACATCAAGGACGTGGCGGACAAGGTCTATAGCCGCGACCTGTTCAGCAAGGATTGATGAACGGGCAGGCAACATGTACAAGCACATCGAGGATTTTGTCGGCAACACCCCGCTGGTTGCGCTCAAGCGTATGCCGGGCAACACCAGCAACACGATTTTGCTGAAACTGGAAGGCAACAACCCGGCTGGTTCCGTAAAAGACCGCCCTGCGCTGTCAATGATCCGCCGCGCCGAGCAGCGCGGCACCATCAAGTCGGGCGACACGCTGATTGAGGCAACATCGGGCAATACTGGCATTGCGCTTGCCATGGCGGCTGCCATGATGGGTTACAAAATGATCCTGGTCATGCCTGAGCATTTGTCGATTGAACGCCGCCAGAGCATGGCCGCCTACGGCGCACAAATCGTGTTGACGCCAAAATCCGGCAGCATGGAAATGGCGCGTGACGTGGCCGACCAGATGGTGCGCGAAGGACACGGCATCATGCTCGACCAGTTCTCCAACCCGGATAACCCCGTCGCGCATTACGAAACGACCGCGCCGGAAATCTGGCGCGATACCGCAGGCAAAATCACCCACTTCGTTTCCAGCATGGGCACCACCGGCACCATCATGGGATGCTCGCGCTACTTTAAGGAAGTAAACCCGAATATCCAGATCGTCGGCGTGCAGCCGGAAGAGGGTGCGCAGATACCAGGAATCAGGAAGTGGCCGCAGGAATACCTGCCCAGCATCTGCGACTTCAAGCAGATCGACCGCATGATCTACGTAGGCCAGCATGACGCCGAAGAGACCACTCGGCGACTGGCGCGGGAAGAAGGCATCTTCGCCGGCATCTCGTCTGGCGGGGCGTTGTATGCAGCTTTGCAGCTATCGAAGGAAGTGGAATACGCCACCATCGTTTCCATCGTCTGCGACCGTGGCGACCGTTACCTTTCAACCGGTGTGTTCCCGGCCTGATTCGGAAAAGGTATATAAAACATACATGGACTAAGGAAGTTGAATTATGTTCAGGCCGCAATCGGTATTTGTTCTGCAAGGCTGTGCAGGTATTCAGGTGCCAGATCAAGGCCGTTTTCCCAAACGACAGTATCCATGTCAAGGCGGTGGTGATTGAATTGTTCCAAATCTGCAAGTTCCTTGAACAGGCCGCGCGGGTCATTCTTGATAGTGGCTTCCAGATCGACTGTGCCAATCAGTCCGTCTGAAAAAGCCAGTTTGAGTTTGTATTCGCCGAGGTAATCCACTTGGGTGATCCAGCTCCAATCAGACCATTGGGGGGAATTTTATTGAAACCCCGGCAGGAAAGGATGGTTTCCCAGTTTGTCTGCAATTCGGTTTGGTGCATGTCTGCCCATTCCACCACCAAGCCTAAAACCTTGGGCGGCAGATAGCCGTCGATCATGCCAAGTGTTGCTATGTCGATCTTTCCCTGTGTTTGTTGTAGCGAACATGAAAATGTGCCGGGTTGTGATCGTTGAAATACATGTAAATCACAATCCCGAGAAAGCGGCTGATTTCAGGCATGGCGATTCCAGGTCACGGGCTTACCCCACCAACTGTTCCAGCACAAACGGCAGGATGCCCCCCTTGTTGTAGTACTCGACTTCAATCGGCGTGTCGATGCGCAGTTTGACGGCGACGCGTTCCGATTTTCCATCAGCGCGGTGGATCACCAGCGTCACATCCTGTTGCGGGGTGATGCCGTTTTCGATGCCTTCGATGTCATAGGTTTCGCTGCCGTCCAGTTTCAGCGAAGCGGCATCGATGCCATCCTTGAACTGGCAGGGCAGCACGCCCATGCCGGCGAGGTTGGCGCGGTGGATACGCTCGAAGCTTTTGGCGATGACTGCTTTGACGCCCAGCAAATTCGTGCCTTTTGCAGCCCAGTCGCGGGAAGAGCCGGTGCCGTATTCTTCGCCGGCAAAGATCATCAGCGGTGTGGCTTCGTTCTGGTATTGCATGGCAGCGTCGTAGATGGCCTTCTGTTCGCCACCCTTGAGCGTGATGCCGCCCTCGGAGCCGCGGATCATCAGGTTTTTGATGCGCACGTTGGCGAAAGTGCCGCGCATCATCACCTCGTGGTTGCCGCGCCGCGCGCCGTAGCTGTTGAAGTCGGCTTTTTCGACCTTGTTTGCGGTGAGGTACAGGCCGGCGGGCGAGGTGGGCTTGATGCCGCCAGCGGGGCTGATGTGGTCGGTGGTAACCGAGTCGCCGAAGATGGCGAGAGCGCGGGCATTGCGGATGGAAGCACCAGAGGGAGATGCAGACATTTCTCCCTCACCCCGACCCTCTCCCGCTGGGAGAGGGGGGTTAACGTGGTCTCTCCCGCTGGGAGAGGGAGAGAAGAACGGCGGTTCCTGAATGTAGGTGGATGTTGTGTCCCATTCGTACACCGTGCCGGTGGGCGCGGAGACAGCATCCCACAGCGGGTTGTTCGCGCCGACATCGGCGTAGATTTTGCGGTAGGCGGCGGCGTCGGTGGCGGTGCTCATCACGGCGGCGATCTCTTCGTTGCTCGGCCACAGGTCTTTGAGCATCACCGGCTTGCCGTCCTTGCTCGTGCCGACAGGCTCCTTGTCGAAATCAATATCCACGCGGCCAGCCAATGCAAAGGCGACAACCAGCGGCGGCGACATGAGGAAGTTGGCCTTGACGGCCTGATGCACGCGCGCTTCGAAGTTGCGGTTGCCGGACAGCACTGAGGCGACGACCAAATCGTGGTCGGCGATGGCTTTTTCGATTTCGGGTTTGAGCGAGCCGGAATTGCCGATGCAGGTGGTGCAGCCGTAGCCCACCACGCTGAAGCCGACCTGCTCCAACGCGTCCATCAGGCCGGCCTTGTTCAGGTATTCGGTGACAGCGCGCGAGCCGGGGCCGAGACTGGTCTTGACGTGTGCGGGCGGCTTCAAGCCCAGCGCGGCGGCCTTCTTCGCCAGCAGACCAGCGGCCAACATCACGCCGGGGTTGGAGGTGTTGGTGCAGGAGGTGATGGCAGCAATGGCGATGTCGCCGTGTTTGATAGGCGTGTTGCCGGTATGCAGGGCAGCCGCACCTTTGGCGTAGCCGCCATCGGCCACGGCCTTGTCCATCAGGCCGGTGAACGCAGTTTTCAAGTTCTTCAGCTCGATGCGATCCTGCGGGCGCTTGGGGCCGGCAACGGAAGGCTCTACGGTGGACAAATCCAGTTCCAGCACTTGCGAGTAATCAATCTCGCCCGCCTTGGGGATGCCGAACAGCCCCTGTGCCTGATAGTAGGCACGGATGGCGTTGACCTGCGCTTCGTTGCGGCCAGTGGCAGCAAAGTACTGGCAGGTGGCTTCGTCCACAGGGAAGAAGCCCATGGTCGCGCCGTATTCCGGCGCCATGTTGGCAATCGTGGCGCGGTCGGTGACCGACATGGCCGCTGCGCCCTCGCCGAAGAATTCCACGAACTTGCCGACGACCTTGGCTTTACGCAGCATTTCGGTGATGGTCAGCACGATGTCGGTGGCGGTAATGCCGGGTTTGGCCGCGCCTTTGAGATTCACGCCCACCACGTCCGGGGTGAGGAAGTACACCGGCTGGCCGAGCATGGCGGCTTCGGCCTCGATGCCGCCCACGCCCCAGGCGACGATGCCGAGGCCGTTGATCATGGTGGTGTGCGAGTCTGTTCCAACGAGCGTGTCGGGGAAGTAGACACCGTCTTTTTCCATCACGCCGCGCGCCAGATATTCCATGTTGACCTGGTGCACGATGCCGACGCCGGGCGGCACGACCTTGAAGGTGTCAAACGCCTGCATGCCCCACTTGAGGAATTGGTAGCGCTCCTTGTTGCGCTCGAATTCAATCTTCATGTTGAGGTCGAGCGCGTCGTGTGTGCCAGAGGCGTCCACTTGAATGGAATGATCCACCACCATATCGACCGGCACCAGCGGTTCGATTTTTTTCGGGTCTTTGCCCATTCTTTGCGCGGCGGAACGCATGGCGGCCAGATCGGCCAAGAGCGGCACGCCGGTAAAGTCCTGCAAAATCACGCGGGCGACGGTGAAGGGGATTTCTTCGGTGCGTTCGGCGTTGGGTTTCCAGCTTGCTAATTGTTTGACATGATCTTCGGTGACTTTCACGCCGTCACAGTTTCTTAAAACCGACTCCAGAACAATCCGGATCGAAACCGGCAGGCGGGAAATCTTGCCCACGCCAGCGGTTTCAAGGGCGGGCAGGGAGTGGAATTGACCGGCGGGGAATGACTTGAGGGTGTTGAACGTGTTGGCAGGCATGGAGGTGCAGTCGGAAAATGACGGGAAAGCCGCTATTCTAGCGTTTTTGAAGTTTTCATTGAATTTAGTCCCATGAGCAAAACCTCCGCCACCAAAGCCCCCGCCGCCAAAGTCTCGATGAAGAAAAAAGCCCTCGACTATCACCGCCTGCCCAAGCCGGGCAAGCTCTCGGTCGAATCCATGAAACCCTGCGCCACGCAGCAGGAATTGTCGCTGGCCTATTCGCCTGGCGTGGCCGAGCCGGTGCGCGAAATCGCCAAAAATCCGAAAAAGGCTTACGACTACACCAACAAGGGCAATCTGGTTGCGGTCGTCTCCAACGGCACGGCGATTCTGGGGCTGGGCAATCTGGGGGCGCTGGCCTCCAAGCCGGTGATGGAAGGCAAGGGCGTTTTGTTCAAGCGTTTTGCCGGGATTGATGTGTACGACATCGAAATTAATGCCAAGACCGTGGATGAAGTGGTGCGCGTGGTCGAGGCCATTTCGCCCACCTTTGGCGGCATCAATCTGGAAGATATCGCCGCACCGGAATGTTTCGAGATCGAAGCGCAGCTCAAGAAAAAACTGGACATCCCGGTATTCCATGACGACCAGCACGGTACAGCGGTGATTATTTGTGCTGGCCTCATCAATGCCCTGCATATTCAGGGCAAGCAACTGGCCGATGCGAAAATCGTCTGTCTGGGCGCGGGCGCGGCGGGGCTGTCGTCGATGAATCTGCTGGTGGCAATGGGCGCGAAGAAAGCCAATATCACCCTGGTGGATTCGAAGGGCGTTGTGAGCAAGTCGCGCACGGATTTGAACAAATACAAAAAGCCCTGGGCGCGTGCAACCAAAGCCAGCACGCTGGAAGAAGTGATGAATGGCGCGGATGTGTTCATCGGCGTATCCGGCGCCAATCTGGTCAGCCCGGCCATGGTCAAGTCGATGGCCGAACGGCCTGTAGTGTTCGCATTGGCCAATCCTGACCCGGAAATCACGCCGGACAAGGCGCACAAGGTGCGCGATGACCTGATCATGGCGACCGGGCGTTCGGATTATCCCAATCAGGTCAACAACGTGCTGGGCTTCCCGTTCATTTTCCGTGGTGCGCTGGATGCGCGCGCGACCGAAATTACCCAGGACATGTTGATTGCAGCGTCCAAAGCCCTGGCGGAACTGGCGCGCGAGAAAGTGCCTGCCTCGGTGCTGAAAGCCTACAACCTCAAATCACTGAAATTCGGCTCGGACTACATCCTGCCCAAGCCCTTTGATCCACGCCTGATCGAACGCATCCCCGCCGCCATCATCAAGGCGGTCAAAAAGAGCCGCTGACGACGCATGGACAAGGCGCGTAACACACGCCCGGTTACGCTTCCCATTCTAAAACTCCGCTTGCCGCTGGCGGGGTGGGTGTCCTTGCTGCACCGGGTGTCTGGCGTGTTGTTGTTTTTAGCTGTGCCAGTGGCGCTGTTGCTGCTGGAGATGAGTTTGGCAAGCGAAGCAGGTTTTGAGCGTGCGCGGCAGCTATTGCTGAATCCGCTGTTGCTGCTTGGGCAAGTCGTGCTGGTGTGGGCCTTAGCGCATCATGTGCTGGCAGGTATTC
The DNA here is from genome assembly GCA_964442685.1 of uncultured Thiobacillus sp. Classification (GTDB taxonomy): domain Bacteria; phylum Pseudomonadota; class Gammaproteobacteria; order Burkholderiales; family Thiobacillaceae; genus UBA6918. The sequence continues at coordinate 8,641 of CAYTZP010000013.1, read as the reverse complement.
GTCACCTGTTGCTTGATGTGCATGTTGGCGCCAGCTTGCAGGCGGCTAGGCGTTCAGCACGCTGGGTCATGGTTTTCACCATGCTGATTCTGTCCGGCTATATGTTGGTTGTGTTGGCATGAACAGACTGGCAACAGGCGGACACGGCGGTACGGGCTGGTGGCTGGCACAGCGTGTTACAGCGATTTTGATGTTGTTGTGTGGCTTGACGCTGGCGGGTTTGGTTTGCTGCGGAGCGCCGTTTGATTACGCATCCTGGCGTTTTTTGTTTGCAGATGAGCCGATCAAATTGCTGAGTTGGGTGCTGGTCGCAAGCAGCGCCTTGCACGGCTGGATTGGTGTGCGTGATGTGCTGCTGGATTACATCAAACCCTTGTTCCTGCGTTTGGCGCTGTATGTGGGGATATTGCTGGCGCTGATGTTTTACACAATTTGGGCGGCGATGATTTTGTGGGGTGTTCAGGCATGACCCTGTCCGACAGGCGTCAATTCGATGCCATCATCGTAGGCGGCGGTGGCGCGGGGTTGCGTGCGGCACTGCAATTGGCGGATTCCGGCTACAAGGTCGCGGTCGTCTCCAAGGTGTTTCCCACCCGCTCGCATACCGTGTCGGCACAAGGCGGCATTACGGCGGCGCTGGGCAACGTGTCGGAAGACAACTGGCACTGGCATATGTTCGATACCGTCAAGGGTTCGGACTATCTGGGCGATCAGGATGCCATCGAATTCATGTGCCGCGAGGCGGCCACGGCGGTGTACGAACTGGAACACATGGGGCTGCCGTTTTCGCGGCTGGAAAACGGCAAGATTTATCAGCGGGCCTTTGGCGGACAATCAAAAAACTTCGGCGGCGAGCAGGCGATACGAACCTGCGCCTGCGCCGACCGCACGGGTCATGCCCTGCTGCACACCCTGTACCAGCGCAACCTGGCGGCTAAAACCCAATTTTTCGACGAGTATTTCGCGCTCGATCTAATCCGCAATGCCGAAGGCTATTGCGTGGGGCTGACGGCCTTGAGTATCGAAACCGGCGAGCCGCTTTTGATTGAAGCGCGCGCAACCCTGCTGGCAACCGGCGGTGCAGGGCGCGTGTTCTGGAACACCAGCAACGCCATGATCAATACGGGTGATGGCCTGGGCATGGTTTTGCGCGCCGGGCTTCCTTTGGAAGATATGGAATTCTGGCAATTTCATCCCACTGGAATTGCCGGGGTTGGTAGCCTGATCACCGAGGGCGCGCGAGGCGAGGGCGGGTTTCTCCTCAACAGCGAGGGCGAGCGTTTCATGCAACGCTATGCGCCCCATGCAGGGGATCTGGCCAGCCGCGATGTGGTCAGCCGCGCCATTGCCACCGAAATCCATGAAGGACGCGGATGCGGCCAGCACAAGGATCATGTTCTGCTCAAGATCGATCACCTGGGCGAAAAAATCATTGCTGAACGTCTGCCCGGCATCCGCGAACTGTCCATCCGTTTTGCCGGGGTTGATCCCGTCAATGCACCCATTCCCGTTGCGCCCACCGCGCATTACATGATGGGTGGCATTCCCGCCAATCTCAACGGCCAGGTTGTCGCACCTGCGCGATATGATCCGGAAGAACCCGTGCCCGGCCTGTATGCGGTGGGCGAATGCGCCTGCGTTTCGGTGCATGGCGCGAATCGTTTGGGTGGAAATTCGCTGCTGGATCTGGTGGTGTTCGGGCGCGCTGCCGGCAAACACATGATCGAATACCTGCGCGACAATCCTTATCCGCGCGGACACGATGGCGCAGAAGTGGCGCGCAGCCTTGCACGCCTGTCACGCTGGCAGGAAAAGCGCGGTGATGAAAGCATGGCTGGCCTGACCGGCGAACTGCGCCAGTTGATGCAAAAGCATTGCGGGGTATATCGCAATCAGGCGGTATTGTCGCAAGGCTTGGAAAAACTGAACGCGTTGCAGCAGCGCGTGGAAAATATCACCTTGCATGACCAGAGCCAGACTTTTAACACCGCCCGTATCGAGGCGCTGGAGCTGGAAAATCTGCTGCTGGTGGCGCGCGCCACACTGGTTTCTGCTCTGGCGCGGGAGGAAAGCCGCGGCGCGCATACGCGCGAAGATTTTCCGCAGCGCGATGATGACCACTGGCTCAAGCACACACTGTATTCGCTGGAAAAGGATCAGATCGACACCAAGCCGGTGCGGCTAAAGCCGCTGACGGTGGAGAGCTTCAAGCCCAGAGAACGGAGTTATTGATGAAATTCCGCCTCTACCGTTATCAGCCAGAATCAGGTCAACCGCCCGCCATGCAGGAGGTCGAACTCGACATCGACCCGGCCGGCAAGATGCTGCTCGACGCGCTGCTGGAACTGAAGGCGAAGGATGACACTCTGGCCTTCAGGCGTTCTTGCCGCGAAGGCGTATGCGGGTCGGATGCGGTCAATGCCAATGGCCGTAACGTGCTGGCCTGCATCACACCCTTGTCTCAACTCAAACAGCCCATTGAAATCCGCCCCTTGCCCGGGCTGCCGGTGATCCGCGATTTTGTTGTCGATATGGAACCATTCTATCGCCAGTACAAATCCATCAAACCCCGGCTTATCAATGACGAACCTGTGCCAGAGCGTGAACGCCTGCAAACGCCGGAAGAGCGTGCCGAACTCGACGGCGCGGTTGAATGCATCCTGTGCGGCGCATGCACCAGCTCATGCCCGTCCTACTGGTGGCATCCGGACAAATTTGTCGGCCCTGCCGGTCTGTTGCAGGCCTGGCGGTTTCTGGCAGACAGTCGCGACCAGGCTACGGAAGAACGCCTGGATTATCTTGAAGACACCTATCGCCTGTATCGCTGTCGCGGCATCATGAATTGCGTGGAGGTTTGTCCCAAAGGACTGAATCCAGCTCAAGCCATTGGCAACATCAAGACCATGCTGGTCAGACGCAAGGTGTAAATGGTGAAGCGTGAAGACAGCAGCGCGCATGATGAAAACCTCCGCCGTCTGCGCTGGCGTTGTCGGCGCGGCTTGCTGGAACTGGATGTCTGGCTGGAGGCATTTGCCGCATCCGGACTGAATCGCTTGAGTCCCGAAGATACCCGCCTGCTGGAATGCCTGCTGGAAGAATCCGACACAGCGCTTCTGGACTGGCTGCAACAACGTACCGCGTCTCCGGCTGCTTACGTGGATTTGCTCCAATCAATCCGGGCGGCGGTGTAATGTTTCACAGCGGGCGCGGTAAAATCAGCACAGACCTTTCTATTTCCGGTTCATCATGAGCAACAAGACCGTTACCCTTACCTTCAGCGATGGCCGCGCCTCGGTCGAACTGCCCATGCTCGACAGCAGCCTGGGCAAGCCCGTGATTGATATTCGTGCGTTAACCGCAGCGGGGGTTTACACCCTGGATCCCGGCTTTACCGCTACGGCCAGCTGCGAATCCAGCATCACCTTCATTGATGGCGAGCAGGGTTTGCTATCACATCGCGGCTATCCCATCGAAGAACTGGCGTATAAATCCGACTTCATGGAAGTCTGCTATTTGCTGCTGCATGGCGAGTTGCCCACGCCTGAGCAAAAAGCACACTTCACTCGCATGATCAGCACCCACACCATGTTGCATGATCAGGCCAATAACGTGTTTCGCGGATTTCGCCGCGACGCGCATCCGATGGCGCTGATGATCGGCGTGACTGGGGCAATGTCGGCGTTTTACCCAGAAGCGCAGGAAGTGTTTGACCCCAAGGCACGCGAAATTTCGGCGCACCGGCTGCTGGCCAAAACCCCGACTATCGCCGCCTGGGCGTACAAATACACACGCGGCGAACCTTTCATGTATCCGCAAAACAAGCTGGGTTATGCGGAAAACTTTCTTTACATGATGCACGCAACGCCGTGCGACACCTACGAGATCAAGCCTGTACTGGCGCGGGCGCTGGATCGGATTTTCATCCTGCACGCTGATCACGAGCAGAATGCATCGACGTCCACCGTGCGCCTGGCCGGGTCGTCGGGCGCCACGCCGTTCGCCTGCATGGCGGCGGGCATGGCCTCGCTGTGGGGACCCATGCACGGCGGCGCCAATGAGGCTGCACTGAAAATGCTTTCGGATATTGGTGATGTCAGTCGCATTCCCGAGTTTATACAGCGTGCCAAGGACAAAAATGATCCTTTCCGCCTGATGGGTTTTGGCCACCGCATCTACAAAAACTTCGACCCGCGCGCCAAGGTCATCCGCGAAACCGCGCACGAGGTGCTGGACGCGCTGGACATGTACGACGACCCGCAATTCAAGGTGGCAATGGAGCTGGAACGCATCGCGCTTGAAGACGATTATTTTGTGCAGCGCAAGCTCTATCCCAACGTCGATTTCTATTCCGGCATCGTATTCCGCGCACTGGGCATTCCGGCATCCATGTTCACCCCGATTTTTGCCCTGGCCAGAACAGCAGGCTGGGTGGCGCAGTGGAGCGAAATGCTGGCAGACCCTGCGCACAAAATCGGCCGCCCGCGCCAGCGTTATGTTGGCCAGCAGTTGCGTGAATTTGTGCCGATTGAGCAACGCTGAATTTAATCGGGGATGATCTAGCTTGCCCTTATGAGCCAACAGGACTGGATAGCCACCAGCGCATTGAATGCGGCCAGTATTGCTTTCCTGGAGGAACAGGACGGACTGGTTCCGTCCGCGCTGCTGGATATCGAACTTCAGGCCAATGGCGCGGAGGCCCTGCCGGAAAAGCTGTTCGAATCCAAACAGGTTGGCGCGCTGCGCATCATCAATGCCTACCGTTCACTGGGCGCGCGCCAGGCGGATCTGGATCCCTTGCAGCGTTTTCCCATCGAGCCTTTGCCGGAACTGACGCCGGAATATTACGGCCTGGGGCCGGATGATCTGGACAAGGAATACGATACCGGCACGCTGCTGGGTGCAAAGCGCGCGAAACTTTCCGACACGCTGGCGCGATTGCAGCGCATCTACTGCGGCAAGGTCGGCGTGGAATACCTGCACCTGTCCGATATGGCGCGCAAACGCTGGATACAGGAGCGCATGGAAGGTGCGGATGGAGATTATGCGCAACCGCGCGAATCGCAGCGGCAGTTGCTCAAGCGTCTGACTGACGCCGAAACGCTGGAGAAATTCATCCATACCCGCCATGTCGGGCAAAAGCGTTTTTCGCTGGAAGGCGCGGAGAGTCTGATTCCCCTGCTGGATATCGTGATCGACCGTGCGGCCTTGCACGGCGCGCGCGAAATTGTCATGGGCATGGCGCATCGCGGGCGCATCAACGTACTGACCAACTTGTTGGGACGCTCACTGGACGACTTGTTCGAACAGGCCAAAAACGGCGGCCCGGATTCGCCGCTGACTGGCGATGTGAAATACCATCAGGGGTTTTCCAACGATGTGCCAACGCCCTATGGCACGGTGCATCTGGCGCTGGCATTCAATCCCTCGCATCTGGAAATTGTGCATCCGGTGGTGCGCGGCTCGGTGCGTGCGCGCCAGGATCGGCGTGGCGATGTCAAGGGCTACGAGGTCGTGCCGGTGATTTTGCACGGCGATGCGGCGCTCTCGGGGCAGGGCGTGGTGATGGAAAGCCTGAACATGTCGCAGACACGCGGTTTTCGCAACGGCGGCGCGATTCATGTCGTGGTCAACAACCAGATCGGCTTTACCACCTCCGACCCGCGCGATGTGCGTTCCAGCCTGTATTGCACCGATGTGGCCAAGATGGTCGAATCGCCGGTATTCCACGTCAATGCCGACGATGCCGATGCCGTGGCCTGGGTGACGCAACTGGCGGTGGATTACCGCTACACCTTTCACAAAAACGTGTTTATCGACCTGGTGTGTTTCCGCCGCCACGGTCACAACGAGCAGGACGAGCCGCTGGTAACCCAGCCGCTGATGTATAAAAAAGTCCAGGCGCATCCGGGCACGCGGGCAAAATACGCGCAGGCGTTGCTGGAAAAAGGCGTGCTGCAAGCAGGCGAGGCCGAGGCAATGATTGAAGCCTGCCGCGCAAAACTGGATCGCGGTGAAACCTTAAGCCCGCCAGCCACAGCGGGCGATTCGGATTTCAGGCTGAGCTATGCCACCAACTGGAGCCGCTTCCGTGGCGGCGATATTCATGCGCCTGCCAATACCAGCGTGTCCATGCAGGATTTGCAGCGCTTGGGTGAGTGCATTACCCGGGTTCCGGAAAAAATGACGCTGCACAGTCGCGTGCAGAAAGTGCTTGAAGACCGCCGCAGAATGACAGCGGGAGCAATTCCCCTGGACTGGGGCATGGCCGAACACCTGGCGCTGGCGTCTTTGCTGGACAAGGGAACCAACGTGCGCCTGACCGGACAGGATTCTGCGCGCGGCACGTTCTTTCATCGCCATGCGGTGTGGCACGACCAGAAAAGACAATTGCGCGGCGAGGGCGTGCATGTGCCGCTGGAGCACCTGCACGAACGGCAGGGCGCGTTTACCGTGATTGATTCATTGCTGTCCGAAGAAGCCGTGCTCGCGTTTGAATATGGCTACGCCACCGCAGAGCCGGATAGCCTGGCGATCTGGGAAGCCCAGTTTGGCGATTTCGCCAATGGCGCGCAGGTGGTGATCGACCAGTTTATTTCCAGCGGCGAAGCCAAGTGGGGCAGGCTATGCGGCCTGGTACTGCTGCTGCCCCACGGCTACGAAGGGCAGGGGCCGGAGCATTCGTCTGGCCGCATCGAACGCTTCATGCAGCTATCTGCGCAAAATAACTGGCAGGTGTGCGTGCCGACGCTGCCGTCGCAGATTTTCCATTTACTGCGTCGGCAAATCGTGCGTCCGGTGAGAAAACCACTGGTGGTATTTACCCCCAAGAGCCTGCTGAGGCATCCGCAGGCAGTTTCGACTTTGCAGGATTTGTCGGAGGGCGGTTTCCGTAGTGTGCTGGATGATCCGGTATTTTCCCCCTCTCCCTTGGGAGAGGGGCTAGGGGTGAGGGTGGAAGGCGTGAACCGGGTAGTCGTGTGTTCCGGCAAAGTCTATTTCGACTTGCTGGCCGCACGCAGCGAAAGGAACGACGTGGCGCTGATTCGCGTTGAACAACTCTATCCCTTCCCGGAAGCCGCGCTGCGCGAAACGCTTGCTCGCTACCCGCAAGCCAGCGAACTGGTCTGGGCGCAGGAAGAACCCATGAATCAGGGCGCCTGGTATGCCATCCAGCACCACTTGGCGCATTGCGCCCCGGCAGGCAGAGCCTTCCGCTACGCTGGGCGCGCTGCTGCCGCCGCACCGGCATCCGGTTACGCCAGCCGCCATCAATCAGAACAACAACAATTGTTGCGCGATGCCCTCGGAGAAGCCGCATGAAAATTGAAATCAAGGCGCCCGAACTTTCCGAATCCGTCGCCACCGGCACCGTGCTGGCCTGGCGCAAACAGCCGGGCGAGACTGTGCAGCGCGACGAAACCCTGGTGGATATCGAAACCGACAAGGTGATTCTGGAAGTGCCCGCGCCGGCGGGCGGTACCCTGGTTTCCATTGCCCAGCCTGAAGGCGCCACCGTCAAGGCAAGTGAGGTACTGGGCGTGCTTGAAGCCAACGAAACCGTCAACGAAACTGCCGCCGTTATTGCGAGCGAAGCAAAGCAATCCAGCAAAATTGAACCAGCTCCCAATGTCGGACTGCCATCACCAAGCAGCTCTCCGCCAAAATCCGAAGTGTTACCGGTCAAACGCATTCCGGATGACGGCCCGCACCGCCAGCGTCAGGGCGTAGCGCAAAAATCCGGGCGTGAAACCCGTGCCCCCATGTCCCGATTAAGACAGCGCGTGGCCGAGCGCCTGGTGGCGGCGCAACATACCGCTGCCATCCTCACCACCTTTAATGAAGTCAACATGCAGCCGGTCAACGAACTGCGCCAGCGCTTCAAGACCGAATTTGAAACCCGCCACGGCATCAAACTCGGCTACATGTCCTTCTTCGTGCGCGCCGCGTGCGATGCACTCAAACAGTTTCCGCAGATCAATGCCGCCATCGACGGCGCCGACATTGTTTACCGTGACTACTACGATATCGGCATTGCTGTTTCCACCTCGCGCGGCCTGGTCGTACCCGTGCTGCGCGATGCCGGACATTTGAGTTTTGCCGAAATTGAAAAAGGCATCGCCGACTTTGCCGCCCGCGCCCAAACCGGTGCGGTATCCATCGACGAACTCACCGGCGGCACCTTTTCGATTACCAACGGCGGCGTGTTCGGTTCGCTGCTTTCCACGCCCATCCTCAATCCACCGCAATCCGCGATTCTGGGTATGCACAAAATCCAGGAACGTCCGGTTGCTGAAAACGGCCAGGTCGTCATCCGCCCCATGATGTACCTCGCCCTGTCGTATGACCACCGCCTCATCGACGGCAAGGAAGCCGTGCAGTTCCTCGTTGCCATCAAGGCCGCGCTGGAAGCGCCGGAGAGACTGTTGCTGGATGTGTAGTAGTTCGGTTTGAGAAACAGCTTGGCGTAATCAACGTGAATGGAGGTTTGTATGCCGTGTTTACGGGGTTGACCGGAATGTCTTTGCTTGGCTTGATCCTTTACACGGCTTACGCGAAGAGCCCGGTGGATGCGGTTTTTGAGATGCAGGAGCAGGCTTGCCTGCGACAGAAGCCTGAATCGCGCCCACCTGAATCGCACCCA
>CAYTZP010000012.1:4247-40160 GCA_964442685.1 uncultured Thiobacillus sp. | reverse complement strand
CACCACCTTGACATGGTGGGGGTCGTTGGTTCGAGTCCAATCGCGCCTACCAGATTCCGGAAAATGTTTTATAAAAATGTTTTCAGTAATTCAGGTAGGAAGTTTATAGAGAGTCAGTTGGCTCACGGAGGTTGCGAAATGTCACCGCGAACTTGTTTTTTTGTTCAGTACACATAAAGCCGTCGCGGTTGTTTGCACTCCACTAATACGAAATCTCGTCAGAGAATGAAAAAAGCGCGGTTTATCCGCGCTTTTTTGTTTTCTGGGAACGGAATGAATCATGGTCAATATCACTCTCCCGGATAGTTCGGTTCGCAGCTTTGATGCCCCGGTATCGGTGGCGCAGGTGGCTGCCAGCATAGGCGCGGGTCTGGCCAAGGCGGCACTGGCCGGACGCGTCAATGGCAAACTGGTAGACACCAGTTTTGTGATGGATACGGATAGCAGCTTGTCCATTATTACTGACAAGGATGCCGATGGCCTGGACATGATCCGCCATTCGACCGCGCATTTGCTGGCCTATGCGGTCAAGGAGCTGTTTCCGGATGCGCAGGTGACGATTGGGCCGGTGATTGAGGACGGTTTTTACTACGATTTTTCCTACAAGCGACCCTTCACGCCGGAGGACTTGCAGGCCATCGAAAAGAAAATGGCCGAACTCGCGAAAAAGGATATTGCGGTTGAGCGCAGCGTCATGCCGCGCGACGAGGCGGTGACGTTTTTCAAGGGCTTGGGCGAGCACTACAAGGCGGAAATCATCGCCAGCATCCCCACCAACGAGGATATTTCGCTGTACCGTGAAGGCGATTTCATCGACTTGTGTCGCGGCCCGCATGTGCCGTCTACCGGCAAGCTCAAGCATTTCAAATTGATGAAGCTGGCCGGCGCCTATTGGCGCGGCGATTCAAAGAACGAAATGCTCCAGCGCGTGTATGGCACGGCATGGGCAAAAAAGGAAGACCTGGACGCCTACCTGCTCCGGCTGGAAGAAGCGGAAAAGCGCGACCATCGCAAGCTGGGCAAACAGCTTGGCCTGTTCCACATGCAGGACGAAGCGCCGGGCATGGTGTTCTGGCACCCCAACGGCTGGGTCATCTGGCAGCAGGTTGAGCAGTACATGCGCCAGAAGTTTGTCGAATACGGTTATCAGGAGGTGCGCACGCCCTCGGTCATGGATCGCACCCTGTGGGAAAAATCCGGCCATTGGGACAACTACCGCGACAACATGTTTACCACCGCGTCGGAAAACCGCGACTACGCAGTGAAGCCGATGAACTGCCCTGGCCATGTGCAGATATTCAACAGCGGCCTGCATTCCTACCGTGATTTGCCTTTGCGGCTGGCCGAATTCGGTTCCTGCCACCGTAACGAGCCTTCGGGTGCTTTGCATGGCATTATGCGGGTGCGCGGCTTCACCCAAGATGACGCGCATATATTCTGCACTGAAGACCAGATTGAAGCAGAAGTGGCGGACTTTATCGTCATGCTGCAAAAGGTGTATGCGGATTTTGGCTTCAACGACGTGCTGGTGAAACTCTCCACCCGGCCGGAAAAGCGCGTCGGCTCGGATGAAACCTGGGACAAGGCCGAAACGGCGCTGGCTGCAGCATTGGATCAGAACAAGCTGACTTACGATCTGCAACCGGGCGAAGGCGCGTTCTATGGCCCCAAAATCGAATTCACGTTGAAAGATTCGCTGGGGCGCATGTGGCAGTGCGGCACCATCCAGCTGGACTTCAACCTGCCGGTGCGTCTAGGGGCGGAGTTTGTCGATGAGGACAACAGTCGCAAACCGCCGGTCATGCTGCATCGCGCCATTCTCGGTTCGATGGAGCGCTTCATCGGTATTCTGATCGAGCACCATGCGGGCAACTTTCCGGCCTGGCTGGCTCCGGTGCAGGCGGTGGTGCTGAATATCACCGATGGCCAGGCCGACTATGTGCAAAAAGTCACAGATACTCTTAGAAAAGCAGGCATCCGTGCCGTTTCGGACTTGAGTAATAACAAAATAAGCTATAAAATCCGCGAACATAGCTTGCAAAAGCGGCCTTATATTCTGGTGGCGGGTGACAAGGAAATGGCGACCGATAGTGTTGCTGTCCGTGCCCGGGGTAATCAGGATCTGGGTGTGATGTCTGTAAACGAATTTGCTGCGCGTTTGCTCGAAGAGATGCAAAACCGCAAGTAGTTAAGGGCTGGACAGACAAGGAGCGGAAGGCTTGCCGCTCCTTTGTTTATTTTTGATGCGCGGGTTTTGCATCCGGGCTGTCCAGCTGTTTTGCCCCGGCGGGGCTTGATTTGGAGAATGGCTCATCGCTACTGAAAAACAGACGCGGATCAACGGTGAAATTGACGCTGCCGAGGTTCGCTTGATTGGTTCTGATGGTGAACAGCTGGGTGTCGTAAGTTTGCGCCAGGCAATGTACACGGCAGAAGAGGCTGACCTGGATCTGGTGGAAATTTCCCCGACTGCCAAACCGCCCGTGTGCAAAATCATGGACTTTGGCAAGTTCAAGTACGAAGAGAGCAAAAAGCAGCACGAAGCCAAGCTCAAGCAAAAAATCGTACAGGTCAAGGAAATCAAGTTTCGTCCCGGTACGGATGAGGGTGATTACCAGATCAAGATGCGCAACATCACCCGTTTTCTGGCAGATGGCGACAAGGTTAAAGTTACCCTGCGTTTCCGGGGCAGGGAAATGGCGCACCAGGAAATTGGTCTGGCGTTGCTGAAAAGAGTGGAAGCCGAATTGGCTGAAGTGTCTGTTACCGAGCAGTTTCCGAAGCTTGAGGGGCGTCAGATGGTAATGGTAATGGCGCCCAAGAAGAAAAAATGAGTGGTGAGCGGTAAACCGTGAGCTGTAAAAAGTGTCTGTGAATATGGGCTGGATGCAGCCTGGCATGGTTAAAAATGCCAAACGCATCACAAGAAGTTCGGCGGGTAATTGAAGTGTTTTCGAGGCGAAAACCACCTGGCCGGATACCGAAAATCAAGGAGCAATCATGCCCAAGATGAAATCCAAGAGCGGCGCTGCCAAGCGTTTCCGCGCCCTGGGTAGTGGCAAGTTCAAGCGTACCCACGCTTTCCTGCGTCACATCCTCACCAAGAAAACCACCAAGCGCAAGCGTCAGTTGCGTGGTATGGCTGTTGCCCATGCTGCCGACCAGAAGTCCATGCGCAAGATGCTGCCCTACGCATAAGGAGGATAGAACATGCCACGCGTAAAAAGAGGTGTAACGGCTCGTGCCAGCCACAAGAAGGTACTTGAACTCGCCAAGGGTTATCGCGGCCGTCGCGGTAATGTCTTTCGTGTAGCCAATGAAGCCGTGATGAAAGCGGGGCAGTATGCCTACCGCGATCGTCGCCAGAAAAAGCGCCAGTTCCGCGCCCTGTGGATTGCCCGTATCAACGCGGCAGCCCGTGAGTGCGGTCTGTCCTACAGTGTATTCATGAACGGACTCAAGCGTGCCGCGATTGAAGTGGATCGCAAGGTGCTGGCCGACATTGCCGTGTTCGATAAGGACGCGTTTGCCAAACTGGCAGACCAGGTAAAAGCAGGCCTCCCGGCTTGAATACAGCCAGGATGAAAAAGAGGCCGCAAGGCCTCTTTTTTGTTGGGATTGCAGAGAACACTGCCTAGCTTGATCGCGAAGAAACCGTATGCGTAACCCGAACGAAATCGTTGCAGAAGCCCTGAGTGCAATTCGCACTTGCCAGGACATCAATGCGCTGGAACAAACCAAGGCGCGTTTTTTGGGCAAGCAGGGCGCGTTGACCGACCTGCTTAAATCACTTGGCGCGATGGATCCGGACGAGCGCAAAAGAGCCGGTGCCCGGGTCAACGAGGCCAAACAGGCCATCGAGTCTGCCATTAAAATCCGCCGCGACAGCCTGCTGGAAGCAGAACTGGAACGCAAGCTCAAGGAAGAAACGATTGATGTCAGCTTGCCGGGGCGTGGGCGTGGTCATGGCGGCCTGCATCCGGTGACGCGCACACTGGGGCGTATCGAGAATCTGTTCAGTTCCATGGGCTTTGAAGTGGCTACCGGCCCTGAAATCGAAACCGATTTCTACAATTTCACCGCGCTGAATATCCCCGAGGATCACCCGGCGCGTGCCATGCACGATACTTTTTACTTGCAATCCGGCGAGGTGCTGCGCACGCATACCTCGCCAGTGCAGGTGCATTACATGCAGTCGCACCAGCCGCCGTTTCGCATCATTGCGCCGGGGCGGGTGTATCGCTGCGATTCCGACGTGACGCACACGCCCATGTTCCACCAGGTCGAAGGCTTGTGGGTCGATGAACAGGTATCGTTTGCCGATCTCAAGGGTGTGCTGGCGGATTTCATGCGCCGGTTTTTTGAAGTGGACGATCTGGCTGTGCGTTTCCGTCCGTCGTTCTTTCCGTTTACCGAGCCTTCGGCGGAAATGGATATTGGTTGCGTGATGTGTGGTGGCGCCGGGTGCCGCGTGTGTTCGCATACCGGATGGCTGGAGGTGCTGGGTTGCGGCATGGTGCATCCCAATGTGTTCGGGCATGTCGGGATTGATCCGGAAAAATATCTCGGTTTTGCATTTGGTCTGGGCGTCGAGCGCCTGGCCATGTTGCGTTATGGCGTGGATGATTTGCGCCTGTTTTTTGAAAATGACCTGCGCTTCCTGGCGCAGTTCAAGTAGGGATAAGCCATGCAGTTTCCTGAATCCTGGTTGCGCACACTGGTTAATCCACAACTGTCCACGGATGCGCTGGCACATAAGCTGACCATGGCCGGGCTGGAAGTCGAGACCGTGCAGGCTGCCGCCAAGCCCTTCTCTGGCGTGGTGGTGGCGGAAGTGATATCAGTGGAGCCGCATCCCGATGCAGATCGCCTGCGTGTATGCAAGGTGAATGTGGGCGAATCGCAGCCGCTGCAAATCGTATGTGGTGCGCCCAATGTGGCAGCAGGCCAGAAAGTGCCCTGCGCGCGCGTGGGTGCCAAATTGCCCGAGATGGAAATTCGCCAGGCCAAGGTGCGCGGTGTGGAGTCTGGCGGCATGTTGTGCGGCGCCAGTGAAATCGGACTGGAAGACAAACTGGATGGCTTGCTTGTGCTGCCAGGTGATGCCCCGGTGGGCGCGGATATCCGCGAGTATCTTGCGCTTGACGATAACCTGATCACTCTCAAGCTGACGCCCAACCGTGCGGATTGCCTGAGCGTGGCCGGGGTGGCGCGCGAAGTGGCGGCAATTACCGGAAGCCGAGCCCATTTGCCCTCCCAGCCGCCGGTCATGCAGGAAATCTACGACACTGCGGAAATCGAGATCAAGGCACCCGAGGCATGTGCGCGCTATCTTGGGCGTGTGATCAAGGGCATCAATGCCCGCGCGCAAACCCCGGAGTGGATGGCGGCGCGGCTCGAACGTAGTGGCGTGCGCTGCATTTCTGCGCCGGTCGATGTGACGAATTATGTGTTGCTTGAACTTGGCCAACCCATGCACGCCTTTGACCTTGCCAAGCTGTCCGACAAGATTCAGGTACGCTGGGCCCAGGCGGGCGAGAAGCTGACATTGCTGAACGAGCAAACGGCAGAACTCGCAGACGACATGCTGGTGATCGCGGATGCAAACGGACCGGTCGCGCTGGCTGGGATCATGGGTGGCCTGCCCACGTCGGTTGACGCTGAAACAAGCAACATTTTCCTGGAAGCAGCCTGGTTTGCGCCGGCCTCAATTGCAGGACGCGCGCGCCGCCTTGGATTGTCCACCGATTCTTCACATCGTTTCGAACGCGGCGTGGATTACGCTGGTGTCATGATGGCGATGGAGCGTGCGACCAAGCTGATGCTGGAAATTTGTGGCGGACAGCCAGGACCGTTGATTGAGAAGAAATCTTCGCATCTGCCCAGGCGCGAAGCCATTCGTTTGCGCCCGCAACGCGTGAATCGCGTGCTGGGTATGCAGATCGAGCCCGTGCTCATGCGCGAATATCTGCAAAAGCTCGGGCTTGTGGTTGAGGAGCAAGCCGAGCAATGGCTGGTTACGCCACCAAGTTATCGTTTTGATCTTGATATTGAAGAAGACCTGATCGAGGAAATCGCCCGTTTACATGGTTATGACCAGATTGCAGCCTGTGCGCCGCGTGCAGCGGCATCCATGTTGCCGCAGGATGAGAAGTCACATGTGTTGGCAGACCTGCGGCACTATTTGAACGGGCGTGACTATCAAGAAGTCATTACCTACAGTTTTGTTGACCCCGATTGGGAAAAACAATTGTTGCCGGCGTCGGCTCCCTTGATGCTGCAAAACCCCATAGCCAGCCAGATGGCGGCGATGCGCACCACGCTCTGGGGGGGATTGATCAATACCCTGTCGCACAATCTTAATCGTCAGCAAGCGCGGGTACGCCTGTTTGAAACCGGTCGCACTTATTTGAGTGAAGCGGGCAAGCTGCGCCAGCCAGTCATGCTGGCTGGTTTGTGTCATGGTGCGGCATTTGACGAGCAGTGGGGAACCACGGCCAGACCGGTGGATTTTTACGATGTAAAAGGTGATCTGGAACAGTTGCCTGGCGTGTCGCTGAGTTTCGAGGCTGGCCAGCATCCAGCGCTGCATCCGGGACAAAGCGCGCGCGTTTTGGTGAATGGCGAATTTGTCGGCTGGCTCGGTACTTTGCACCATCGACTTGCGCGTCATTTCGAGCTGACGACACCGCCAATCCTGTTTGAACTCGACCTGGAAAAGTTGGGAGAAAAGTCTTTGCCGCGCCATCGCGCGATCCCGCGTTTTCCGTCTGTGCGGCGCGACCTGGCTTTTGTGCTGGACAGGAATATCCCATCGTCATCGCTGTTGGCAACCATGAGAGCTGCCGCCAGCGCGTTTGTGCGCGAGCTTGCGGTGTTTGATTTGTATCAGGGACAAGGCATCCCGGACGGGCAAAAAAGCCTTGCGTTCCGGGTGGTTATGCAAGATACTGAACGTACGCTTACGGAATCTGAAGTCGAAGAAGCGGTTAAAACAATTGCCGAAGCAGTCATCGCTGCGCATGGTGCAAAGCTCCGTTCCTGACCCAACATGACCACACTGACCAAAGCCGAACTCGCTGACCTGCTTTTTGAAAAGGTCGGCCTGAACAAACGCGAAGCCAAAGATATGGTGGAATCCTTTTTTGAGGAAATCCGCAATTCATTGCAAGCAGGCGATACCGTAAAACTTTCCGGTTTTGGTAATTTTCAGTGCCGAGAGAAACCCCAGCGTCCCGGCAGAAACCCGAAGACAGGAGAAGAAATGCCCATCTCTGCGCGTCGGGTGGTGACGTTCCACGCCAGCCAGAAACTTAAGGCCATGGTGGAAGACGCCGATTTGGCTGACATGGAGCTGGAAGTTGGAAAGCGCGCAGACAGCTGATCTGCCCCACATCCCCGCAAAACGCTATTTCACCATAGGTGAAGTGGCCGAACTTTGCGCGGTCAAACCGCATGTTTTGCGTTACTGGGAACAGGAATTCTCGCAGCTAAAACCCGTCAAGCGGCGCGGCAACCGTCGTTACTACCAGCACCACGAAGTGCTGCTCATTCGCCGCATTCGCCAGCTGCTGTACGAAGAGGGCTTCACCATCAGTGGAGCGCGCAATAAACTGGAAGCCATCGAGGAAACCAAACCGGCGACAGTGCCGGACAAACCAGCTGCCTCAATGACAAGTATGCAAACCCTGCGTGAAGAGTTGATGGCGATTCGTGATTTGTTGTCGAGATAAGCTTTTCCCGGATTTGGCTATTCTCGCAACGTAAAACTCTGATACAATCCTGGCCTTCGTCGGAGCGTGGCGCAGCCTGGTAGCGCACTTGCATGGGGTGCAAGGGGTCGGAAGTTCGAATCTTCTCGCTCCGACCAAAATTTCATCATGACGGTCTGTTTTCTACAGTGAAAACAAGCGAATTCAGACAAGTCAAACGATAGTCATCGTTGTAAAATAAGCCGCATTCATTGCGGCTTTTTTATTTCCCGCGCAAGATTCCAATAAATATGCGGATACTACTCAGTAACGACGACGGCTATTTTTCCCCTGGGCTGGCGGCACTGGAAAAGGCGCTGGCGTCACTTGCCGAAGTCACAGTTGTCGCGCCGGAACGGGATCGCAGTGGCGCCAGCAACTCGCTGACGCTGGATCGCCCGCTCATGCTGCGTCAGGCACCGTCGGGTTATTACTTTGTCAATGGCACGCCGACAGACTGCGTGCATCTTGCCGTGACCGGTATGCTTGAGCATTTGCCCGATATGGTCATCTCCGGTATCAATCATGGCGCCAACATGGGCGATGACACGGTGTATTCAGGTACGGTTGCAGCAGCTACCGAGGGGTTTTTGCTGGGTGTGCCATCCATTGCCGTTTCCCTGGTCAACTATTCTGGCGGCCATTTCGACACGGCGGCCCGTGTGGTGTCTGACATCGTCAAACGATACCAGGCCGCGCCCTGGCAAGAAACCGCGCTGCTCAATATCAACGTGCCAGATGTGTCCTGGGAGGCTTTGCAAGGCACCGAGATTACCCGCCTTGGCAAGCGCCACAAAGCCGAGCCGGTATTGAAATCCACTAACCCCAGAGGCCAGACGGTATATTGGGTCGGCGCAGCCGGCGCCGCGCAGGATGCAGGAGAGGGTACTGACTTCAATGCGGTAGCCAATCATCGGGTATCCATTACCCCCTTGCAAATCGACCTGACGCGCTATGCGCAAATGGATGCCGTGAAATCATGGCTGTCCTGATGAACAACCCGCGAACGGGTATTGGCATGACGTCTGCCCGCACGCGGGGACGCATGGTCGAGCGGCTGCGTGAACAGGGTATCGCCGATACGCTGGTACTGGCAGCGATGGGAGCCGTGCCAAGACATTTGTTTGTGGATGAGGCATTGCAAAGCCGGGCTTACGAAGACACTGCTTTGCCAATTGGTTTTGGCCAGACCATATCCAGTCCCTACATTGTCGCCCGCATGACCGAATTGGGGCGTGCTGGACGTGAACTTGGGCGCGTGCTCGACATTGGTACCGGCTGCGGCTATCAGGCGGCGATTTTGGGGCAGGTAGCGCGCGAAGTCGTGTCAATTGAACGGATCGCTTCGTTGGTTGGTAAAACCCGCAAGCGCCTGCGCGATTTGCGCATCAACAATATCAAGCTCAAGCACGGCGATGGGATGCAGGGTTTTGCGCAGATGGGGTCATACGATGCCATTATCATCGCCGCCGCATTTGGCTCGGTTCCGTCTGCACTCAAGCCGCAACTTGCCGATGGCGGGCGGTTGATCATGCCGCTAGGCGACGAGTCGCAAATCCTGCTGGTTGTGACACGCGATGGCGACCACTTCATCGAAGAAAAACTCGAGGCCGTTAAATTCGTTCCCTTGCTGCCAGGTGTGGTGTGAAGTGGCATTTCTGGGTTATCAGCCTGGCATTGCTGGCAGGGTGTGAAAGCGTCGGATTGGCGCCAATTATTGACAATACCGCCTCCGTGCGTAATCAGGAGGCAGTGAAAGCGCCAGCGCGGACAATCGAGAAGCCGGTTCCGCCCGCTATCAAGCAACAGGATGGCTATCACGAGGTGCAAAAAGGCGACACGCTGTTTGCCATCGCCTTCCAAAACAATCTGGATTACCGTGATCTCGCGTTCTGGAACAATCTACCCACAGCGGACATCATCAAAGTGGGGCAGGTATTACGGTTGACGCCGCCGCAGGATTTTGCGGGTCGCGCGCGCGGGGTAGAGACAATGCCATTGCGCGACACGGCTTTACCAAAGCTGAAGCCGATCAGGGAAGCCCCGGTATTTGACGAACCCAGAGCGCAACGATTGCCTTACAGCGAATCCAACTGGGTGGCACTGCTTGCAAAAACCAAAGCTGCCGATCTTGCCAAACCCGTTGATACGCCTGCGGAGAAACAGGTATTGCCGCTGGCGACTGAGGTGCAATCGGGTGTGACTTCAGGCGCGGCAATGCAAATGCAAAGACAAAGCGCCGACGATGAAATGGATGGCTGGCGCTGGCCGGCAGAAGGCAGATTATCGGGGGTGTTTGGTGAAACTGGCGGCAAGGGAATTGATATCACAGGCGCGCGTCAGACCCCGATAGTTGCGACCCTGCCAGGCAAGGTGGTCTACAGCGGTGCCGGATTGCGCGGCTACGGAAAAATGCTCATCATCAAACATCAGGACGAGTACCTGAGCGCGTATGCGCATAATCATGGATTGCTGGTCAAAGAAGGCGATTGGGTTAAGGCTGGACAAAAAATAGCCGAAATGGGTGATAGCGACAGCGACCGCGTTAAACTGCACTTCCAGATCAGGCAATACGGGAAACCGCTGGATCCTCTCAAACTACTGCCGGAACGTAAATGAATCACCACAATGATGCGACCGAGGATGAAAACGACGCGGAAGAGCTGCAACTTTCCGGGGAACAGGATTTGCCCCAAGAGCGTGGCAATGCCGAGCTGAACGAAGAATACGAGATCAGCTTTGACGTTACACAGATTTACCTGAACGATATCGGCCGTGCAGCGTTGTTGACTGCGCAGGAAGAAGTAGCACTGGCACGCAAGGTACGAGAGGGCGATTTTGCCGCACGCCAGACCATGATCGAGCGCAATCTGCGCTTGGTGGTCAACATTGCCAAGCATTACGCCAACCGCGGCCTGACTTTGCTGGATCTGGTGGAAGAGGGCAACCTTGGCCTGATTCACGCGCTGGAAAAATTCGATCCCGAACGTGGTTTCCGCTTTTCGACTTACGCCACCTGGTGGATACGACAGAACATCGAGCGCGCGATCATGAACCAGTCGCGCACCATCCGCCTGCCGGTACATGTCATCAAGGAGTTGAATGTTTTCTTGCGTGCCCAACGCCATCTTGAAACGCACGGTGTAGCTGATTATGGCCCGGAAGATATTGCCAGCCTGACCGGCCACGATGTGGAGGAAGTGAGGCGTGTGCTGGCGCTCAACGAGCGCGTGGCCTCGCTGGATGCGCCGCTGGATGTTGATCCCAGCCTGTCGCTGGGTGAGGCCATCGCCGATGAACACAGCGAACTGCCGGAAGAGATACTGCAACACGCAGAAATTGAAGCGCATGTGCATGACTGGATGACGCAACTGAACGACAAGCAACGCTGGGTGATCGAGCGTCGTTTTGGATTGCACAACAACGACATTGCTACTCTGGAAGAGCTGGCGGCAGATCTCAAGGTCACGCGTGAACGCGTGCGGCAGATTCAGATGGAAGCATTGCGGGTGTTACGGCAAATGCTTAAACGCAAGGGTGTGAGCAAAGACGAATTGTTCTGATCCTGGATGCAAACGATCGCTTGCCTGCAATCTGAATGCGCTGGCTAGCAGTGCAATTGCAAACATTAACTGGCTGTTGAAGCATGATCGACTGGAATCGCATCCAAACTGTTTTTCTTGACATGGACGGCACCCTGCTGGACTTGCACTATGACAACCATTTCTGGCGCGAACATGTGCCAGTCCGCTTTGCCGAGAAGCACGGCCTCACGCACGCAGAAGCCAAACACAAGTTGACTGAGAGCTACGGCAGCAAGGCTGGTTCGCTGGACTGGTACTGCGTCGATTTCTGGAGCCGCGAACTGGGGCTGGATATTGCCGGGCTGAAGGAGGAAGTCGCCCATCTTATCGCCATCCATCCCGACGTCACCGAATTCCTGCAAACCACGCGAC
This sequence comes from uncultured Thiobacillus sp., assembly GCA_964442685.1. GTDB lineage: Bacteria > Pseudomonadota > Gammaproteobacteria > Burkholderiales > Thiobacillaceae > UBA6918. The sequence goes on along the minus strand of CAYTZP010000012.1, from coordinate 28,453 downwards.
AATCGGGGCGCCGTGTCGTCATGGTTACCAACGCCCACCGCAAAAGCCTCGACCTGAAAATGCGCAAAACCGGGCTGGAAGGCTATTTCGACGCTCTGCACAGTTCGCATGACGTGGGTCTGCCCAAAGAAAATCCGGCTTTCTGGATTGGTCTGCGTGATCGTGAGCCTTTCGATCCTGACACCACCTTGCTGGTGGATGACAGCCTGCCCGTGCTACGCAGCGCCCAAGCCTACGGTATTGCCCACCTGCTGGCTGTACGTTTTCCGGATACCAAAATGCCCGAGAAAGACCCGGAAGAGTTTCCGGCCATTCACACCTTCAGGGATGTGATGGGTGGGTTGTAGGGTGGATAGGCCATATGCCCCATTTGGGGGGTGACGAGTCGCCCGAAAGATACCGGTTTCACAAGCTGGCCGCTTCTCCGTTGATAGGGAAGTTTTGTGACGAAATCATGCCGGGCTATCGCAAATTTCCTCAAGGCAGCCATGTGATTTTCCACAAGTAGAGGAGTCGTTGCGTCATCGAAATCGTTCGTGTCTTGCATAAAAGCATGGATGCCTGGACGCAATCTGGCGTTGTTGCATATCGCGCTAGCGATGAGTTGAAATCCGGCTGGTTCTTTATTCGGACTATAATCAGTTTTGTCTTGGATGTATTACAACAGACATGCATCCCCCCGCGATTTTCCTCATGGGTCCTACGGCCAGCGGCAAGACTGGTCTGGCGGTGGCGCTGGCGCAGCGTTTTCCGCTGGAAATCATCAGCGTGGATTCGGCGCTGGTGTACCGCGATATGGACATTGGCACTGCCAAGCCGGATGCGGAAACCCTGCGCTTCGCGCCGCACCACTTGATTGATTTGATCGACCCGACCGAATCGTATTCCGCTGCAAGATTCAGGCAAGATGCGCTGAAGCTGATGGCGGAGATTACTTCACGCGGCAATGTTCCGCTGCTGGTGGGCGGCACCATGTTGTATTTCAAGGCGCTGTGGCAGGGCTTGTCGGACATGCCGCAGGCTGATGCGGCGCTGCGCGAGGAGATCGAACGGGATGCAAAGGTGCTGGGCTGGCCTGCCTTGCATGCGCAACTGGCGAAGCTGGATCCGCAAACGGCGGCGCGGTTGCAGCCCACCGATGCGCAACGTATCCAGCGCGCGCTGGAAGTGGTGCGGCTGACAGGTGAACCGATGGCAAAACTGTGGGAAAAAGCTGTGGGCGAGGCGCTGCCTTACCGGGTGTTGCCGCTGGCATTGCTGCCCTCCGACCGCGCGGTATTGCACCAGCGCATTGCCTACCGTTTTGCGGCCATGCTGGAGGCAGGGTTGGTCGAGGAAGTACGGCAGTTGCGCGAAAAATATCCACTGCACACAGCTTTGCCATCCATGCGCTGCGTGGGCTATCGGCAGGCGTGGTCGTATCTGGAAGGCGAATATGGCCGCGATGAATTGCTCAATCGCGGTATTTACGCCACCCGCCAACTGGCCAAGCGGCAACTGACCTGGCTAAGAGGCATGGACGTGACCGCGCTGGATTGTCTGGCGGAGGATTTGACGGCGCAGGCGGAGGTAGGGATTCGTCAATTCCTGGAGGTTTCTAAACAGGCCACACCTGCTTGCTGACCGCCACCGCCACGATGTAAGCGAAAATCGCCAGCGCGCCGAAGAAGGCGAGCTTGCGGGTGAGGGCAGTTTTGCCGCGCTTGAGGGCAACGGTGCCGAGCACGATATACGCCATCAAGGCAATGATCTTGGCCGTCAGCCAGCCGTGTTGCAGGGGATTGAGATCGACAACCATCAACATGCCGATGGCGGCGGCCAGCAGCAGGGTGTCGTTAACGTGCGGCACGATCCGCACCCACTTTTGCGTTAGCATGGGCGAATCCGTCAGCCGCCATGCGCCGCGCAGCAGAAACAGCGCAAGTGAGATACCTGCGGTGGCAAGGTGAATGCCCAGCAGGGTGGCGTAATTCATTCAGTTCTCCGTTTTAGTGATGCTGGCCTCAGCGTTGCCCAGATGAAAGCGGATGCGCAGCAAGTCACCGATACCAAGCTGCTGGCTGTTGCGCACCAGTTCGCCTTTGGCGTTACGCACCACGCTGTAGCCGCGCGCCAGTACGGCATCCGGATTCAGGTGTTCAAGATGCGCTGCCATGTGGGTCATCATGTGGCGGCGCTGTTCCATCTGGCGATGCAGGCTTTGGCTCAATTGCAGTTGCAGCCGGCGCAGGTGCTCAAGGTTGTTGGGCGTGTGTGGACGTGCGGCAAGAAAGTCCTTGTTGGCAGCATCAAATCTCCAGCGCAGGCGTTCCAGTGTCTGCGCCTGTGATTGGCGCATGCGCTGAGCCAGGCGTTGCAGGTTCTGGTTTTGCGCTTGCAGGCGCTGAGCCGGGTGGGTCAGCCGCCGCGCTGCCAGGTCAAGTTGCTGGGCGCTTGCGCTCAGCTTGCGATGCAAGGGTCTGGCCATCCGGTGGCCGAGCGCAGTCAGTTGCTGCATCCATGCCTCGCGGCTGGTACAGGCCTGCTCGGCAGCGGCGGTGGGGGTGGGTGCGCGCAGGTCGGCCACAAAGTCGGCAATGGTGAAATCGGTTTCGTGCCCCACGCCGGAAATCACCGGCACTGGCGAGGCGGCAATCGCACGCGCCACGGCTTCATCATTGAATGCCCACAGGTCTTCAATGCTGCCGCCGCCACGGCAAACAATCAGCACGTCGCAGGTTTTGTGGATTCCCGCCAGTTTGATGGCCTCGGCGATTTTTGTGCCGGCGCCGGCACCCTGCACGGGAGTCGGGTAGAGCAGGGTTTTCAGCCAGGGCGCACGGCGGCGCAGGGTGGTGAGCACGTCACGCAAGGCTGCGGCTTCGGGCGAGGTGACAATGCCGATTTGGCTCGGGAACACTGGCAGTGGCCGTTTGCTCGCCTCGGCAAACAGACCTTCGGCAGCGAGCTTTTGCTTGAGTTTCTCAAACGCTTCAAACAGCGCCCCCAGGCCCGCGCGACGCATGACCTCGACCTGCAACTGAAACTCGCCGCGCGCTTCATACAGCGTGGGCACGGCGCGCACTTCTACCAGGTCGCCATTGGCGGGCATGAAGTCAACAAACTGGTTGCGTCCGCGAAACATGGCGCAACGTACCTGGGCGCTGTTGTCCTTTAGGCTGAAGTACCAGTGGCCGGAGGCGGCACGGGTGAGATTTGAGATTTCGCCGCTGATCCACAGCAGCGGCAGTGCGGTTTCAATGGCCGAACGTGCCAGGCTGTTTAGCGCACTGACACTGAGTACCTGGCTGGATGAGTCGGGAGGTATGGTAAGCATGGGGGTGATTCTTCCACCGATTGGCATGTCCTGTCATGCAAAAAATGTAATCCCTTGTTAATACAAGGATAATGCGATTTAGTATTGTAACCTATTGATGTTAAATGATTATTTAAATGCCTTCGGAATGAGCAACAGGAAAATAATCTTTGTATTTGGTGGGTTAGCAGATTTGGGGGCGGTTTTTGCACAGTTTTATCCACAGCTTGTGTGGAGAACTCGGTGACAGGCACAACTTGACGTCTGTGCTTGTCGAATCCGGACGCGCAAGATAAAGTCGCGGTGTTATTTGCCACTTTTGGAGTTTGCGCGTGTTTGCCATTATCGAGGCGGCCGGTTGGCCGATCTGGCCCCTGATTCTTGCGTCCGTGCTGGCGCTGGCCATCATTTTCGAACGCAGCTACAGCCTGCGCGCGAAGGAGGTGGCGCCGGACAATCTTCTGCTGGAGACGATCAAGTCTTATCAGGAACGTGGCGTAACCGCCGAGCTGCTTACCCGCCTGACCCACGGTTCCCCGCTTGGGCGCATATTTGCGACTGCGCTGAAAAACGCGCACTACTCGCGTGAAATCATGAAGGAATCCATCGAGGAATCTGGCCGCGCAGTGACGCAGGAACTCGACCGCTTTCTCACCACGCTCGGCACAATTGCCAGCATGGCGCCGTTGATGGGGCTGTTTGGCACCGTGGTCGGCATGATCGAAATTTTCGGCGCGCATACGGCTGGCGGCACCAACCCCGCACAGCTCGCGCATGGTATTTCGATCGCGCTATACAACACCGGCTTTGGCCTGATCATTGCGATCCCGGCCATGGCCTTCTACCGGCATTTCCGCGGCAAGGTGGAGGCGCTGGTGGTGGACATGGAGCAACAGGCGATCAAGCTGGTGGAAATCGTCCACGGCGACCGCAAGTAAGCGCACGATCATGAATTTCCGCAAAGGCCGCCGCGAGGATTACCCGGAGATCAACCTGATCGCCTTCATCGACATTCTGCTGGTGATTGTGATTTTCCTGTCGGTAACAACGACTTACTCACGATATTCCGAACTCAAAATCAACCTGCCTACCGCCGCAGGCGAGCAGAGTCCGCAAAAACCGCAAACCATCCAGGTTGCGGTGGATGCGCTTGGCCACTATCAGGTCAACGACAAAACCACCGAATCCACAGTGGAGTCACTGAGTGCAGCCATGGCGGCCATTGCCAAAGGCAATGCCGAGATGGTGGTGGTGATCAATGCTGACTCCAAGGCGACCCACCAGGCCGTGATCAACGCCATGGAAGCCGCCCGCCGCGCTGGTCTTGCGCGCATTACCTTCGCCACCCAAAGCAGCGGAAACTGATCCGCTGTACCCAAATAATGCAGACATTCTGGTCGCGCAGGGGGTGGTTGAATCGCCTGTTGCTGCCGCTGTCATGGCTGTTTGGCGTAGTCGCAGGACTACGCCGGCTGTTTTATCGCAAACGGATCATTAACGCTGCACATCCCGGTGTGCCTGTCATCATTGTTGGCAATCTCGGCGCTGGCGGCAGCGGCAAGACTCCGTTTGTTATCTGGCTGGTGCAATGGTTGAAACAGCGGGGTTATCGTCCCGGCGTGGTGAGCCGCGGCTATGGCCGTAAATGCAAGGCGCTGCATGTGCTGGCGGATAACAGCAGCCCTGCGCAGGCAGGCGATGAGCCCTTGTTGATTTTTCAGACCACGCAAGTGCCGGTGGTGGTTGCGCGCGATCGTTTGCAGGCTTGCGCAGCCCTGCGTCAGCAATACCCTGAAGTTGATATTTTGATTGCTGATGATGGCTTGCAACATTATTGCCTGCAACGCGATGTGGAGCTGGTGTTGGCGGATGCGGACAGCCTGTTTGGCAATGGCTGGCTGTTGCCAGCCGGGCCTTTGCGAGAACCTGTCACCCGGCTGGCGCAGGCTGATGCCCTGATTCTGAGCCAGCGCGGCAACGCCGATATGCCTGCGCCAGCTGCACCTGTGCCGGTGTTTAATGTGCGCCACCAGCCTGGACGTTTCTATAACCTGAAACAACCTGCACGCGTAGCGGCTGCGGATTATTTTCGCGGCGCAGAAGTCGAAGCTGTGGCCGGGATTGCCAGACCGCAGGCGTTCTTCACTAGTCTGCAAGCCGATGGCATTACGATTCATGCCCGACCCTTTTCCGACCATCATGCCTATGTTGCGGGTGAAATTGATCCCGCTGCCACCGTCGTGATGACAGCCAAGGACGCGGTAAAATGCCGCCATCTGGCCGGGGAAGAGTGGTGGGTGCGCACGCTGGAACTGAACCCCGACCCAGCCCTGGAAACCTGGCTTGCCGCCACGCTGGCCCGGCTGTCAAATGAAAGCTCGCAATATGGATAACAAACTGCTCGATATTCTCGTCTGTCCCGTCTGCAAGGGACCGCTGCACTACGACCGGCCTGCGCAGGAACTGGTATGCGCACCTTGCCGTCTGGCCTACCCGGTCAAGGACGGAATCCCCGTGATGCTGCCCGAAGAGGCGCGCACTCTGCTGGCCGAGGAAGACGGCAGATGAAATTCCACGTTGTCATTCCTGCCCGTTACGCTTCGTCGCGCTTGCCGGGCAAGCCTTTGGCGGATATTGGCGGCAAGCCCATGGTGGTGCGCGTGGCGGAATGCGCGATGGCATCCGGCGCCGACGAAGTTGTGGTTGCAGTGGATGATGTGCGGGTACAGCTTGCCGTGGAGGCTGCGGGTTATCGAGCCATCATGACCTCGCAACAACACGCTTCGGGTACCGATCGACTGGCCGAAGTGGCAGCAATACTTGGCTGCGCCGATGCAGATATTCTGGTAAATGTGCAGGGCGATGAACCATTGATAGAACCTGGCCTTATCCGCGAATGCGCGCTCACGCTCGCTGCCCGTGAACAGGCGGCGATTGCCACACTGGCGCACCCCTTGCATGACGTGGACGAATTCCGCAATGCCAATATCGTCAAGGTGGTGACGGACGAGCAGGGCTATGCCTTGTACTTCTCCCGCGCACCCATTCCCTGGCCGCGCGATGCGTTTGCATCAGGTGAAAGCTTGCCGCAGGACATGCCTGTTCTGCGTCACATCGGCCTGTATGCCTACCGCGCCCAATTTTTGCGTGCCTTTACCAGCCTGGCGCCCGCGCCGCTGGAACGCTGGGAAATGCTCGAACAACTGCGCGCGCTATGGCATGGCTACCGCATTGCCGTCGCTGTAACGCCGAATGCACCCGGTGCGGGCGTGGATACGCCGGAAGACCTGGCGCGGGTGCGCAAGCATTTTCAGGTCTGAATTTCAGACCTTTATCCCCAAATAAAAAAAATTGAGTTCGTCCGGCACGACGCTTGCAATACCCTTACGTTTTTCAAAACAGCAGATAACAAGGGAAACAACATGCGTCTGATTCTTCTGGGCGGCCCCGGCGCCGGCAAAGGTACGCAAGCCAACTACATCAAGGAAAAATTCGGCATTCCGCAGATTTCCACCGGTGACATGCTGCGTGCGCAAATCAAGGCAGGCACCGAACTGGGCATGAAGGCCAAGGCCATCATGGACGCGGGCGGCCTGGTGTCCGACGACATCATCATCGGCATGGTCAAGGCGCGCCTGACCGAAGCCGACTGCAAGAACGGCTATCTGTTCGACGGTTTTCCGCGCACCATTCCCCAGGCCGAGGCGATGAAAGCCGCTGGCGTGCCGATCGATTACGTAGTGGAAATCGATGTGGCTGACGAGGAAATCGTCAAGCGCATGTCTGGTCGCCGCGTGCATGTCGCTTCGGGTCGCACTTACCACGTAGTCTTCAACCCGCCCAAAGTGGCAGGCAAGGACGACGTGACCGGCGAAGACCTGATCCAGCGTGACGACGATCAGGAAGAAACCGTGAAGAAGCGTCTGGACGTGTATCACGCGCAGACCGAGCCGCTGGTGAAATACTATGGCGACTGGGGCAAGAGCGGCCAGGCCGGTGCGCCCAAGTATGTGAAAGTACCTGGCGTGGGCAAGGTGGATGAAATCCGCGATGCCATTTTCAAAGGTCTGGGCGCTTGACCGGAGCCTGAATTTTGATGACTGGCAATACCATTCCCGACTTTACCGAATCGGAACGCTGGGTTGTATCCAGCACCTTGAAGGAACGTTACGGCAAGGAAATTGAAACCCAGGATGTGGAAACCGAAATCCGTCTGTTTCCCGACGACCGGGAACTGACGGTCTGCCCCGGTATTTATTGGGAAGATGAATCTGGCTGTCATTTCATCGTTTCCAAAACCGGCGAGTCGCGTTACCGCTGCATGTTTTACTACCGCGTGTTGCGTCGCTATGGCACGGGCAAGGACGAGTACGACAATCTGGGCGATTGCGTGATTGCATTGCTCAGAGTGCAGGCCGACCACGATTCCACCGGCGAGGGTAAGCAAGCGCCGTATTGATTGAATTAATGCGCCAGACCATCAGGTCTGGCGTTTTTGTTTTTGCATCAGAGGAGATAAACAACATGGCAAAAGCCCCCAAGAAAATGAACGCGTTTTACGCACAATCCGGCGGCGTGACTGCGGTAATCAACGCGTCTGCCTGCGGCGTGATCGAAACCGCACGCAAGCACAAAGACAAGATCGGCAAAGTCTATGCGGGTCGTAACGGCATCATCGGCGCGCTGACCGAAGACCTGATCGACACCACCAAAGAATCCGCTGCCGCCATTGCCGCGCTGCGCAACACGCCGTCCGGCGCGTTTGGTTCCTGCCGCTTCAAGCTCAAATCGCTGGAAGCCAACAAGCGCGAGTATGAGCGTCTGATCGAAGTGTTCAAGGCGCACAACATCGGCTACTTCTTCTACAACGGCGGCGGCGACTCTGCCGACACCTGCTACAAGGTGTCGCAGCTGTCCGAGAAAATGGGCTACCCGGTGCAGGCCATCCATGTGCCCAAGACGGTAGACAACGACCTGCCCATTACCGACTGCTGCCCCGGTTTTGGCTCGGTGGCCAAGTACATCGCCGTCTCCACGCTGGAAGCCAGCTACGACGTGCGCTCCATGGCCAAGACCTCGACCAAGATTTTCGTGGTGGAAGTAATGGGCCGTCATGCAGGCTGGATTGCCGCCGCCGGCGGTCTGGTCGCCGAACAGGGCATACCCGTGGTGATCCTGTTCCCGGAAATCAAATTTGACCAGAAGAAGTTCCTCGCTGCGGTAGACAAGAAGGTCAAGGAATTCGGTTATTGCACGATTGTGGTTTCTGAAGGTTGCCACTATCCCGATGGCAAGTTCCTGGCCGAGCAGGGCACCCGCGATGCCTTCGGCCATGCCCAACTGGGCGGTGCAGCACCCGTGGTCGCCAACATGGTCAAGGATGCACTGGGACATAAATTTCACTGGGCAGTAGCCGACTATCTGCAACGCGCTGCCCGTCACATCGCTTCCAAAACGGATGTGAAGCAGGCCTACGAACTGGGCAAGAAAGCCGTGGAACTGGCCGTCAAAGGCCACAACTCGGTGATGCCCACCGTGGATCGCATTTCCGACAGTCCCTACAAGTACAAGATCGGCATGGCCCCGCTGTCGAAAGTCGCCAACGTCGAGAAGTTCATGCCGCGCGACTTCATCAGCAAGGACGGCTATGGCATTACCGAAAAGTGCAAGCGTTACCTGACCCCGCTGATTCAGGGCGAGGACTATCCCAAGTATGGCAAGGACGGTCTGCCGGTTTATGTCACGCTGAAAAATGTGGCGGTGGAAAAGAAGCTGCCGACGTTCGAGTTATAAGTAATCAAACGATAAGATGACCTTGGAACGGGCGCATCAATTGCTGAAGGTGCAGGCGGATTTTGGCGGGTTTTACAACGCCAATTCCGCCAAGCTGATCCTGTCCGAAGTGCAGAAAGAGCACGGGCAGGCGGCAGTGGACGGCCTGATCCTGAAACTCAATTTGCGGCAAATATTTGGTTTTGAGCCGGGTACCCGTTTTGAGGGCGGGCTGGCAATCGGGAGGGACAGGTAAAACGACAGCTTGGCTATCGTTTTTTTTATTTTTACCAAGGCTTTTTCCTATAGGGGAGACAACACAAATGGACAATGGCTTGATGTTCGCGCTCGGGGCAGCCGTGCTGGCGCTGCTGTACGGGATGGTGTCAATCAAATGGATATTGGGGCTGCCTACCGGCAATGACCGTATGCGCGAAATTGCAGCGGCAGTGCAGGAGGGCGCGCAGGCTTATCTGAACCGTCAATACACCACTATCGGGGTTGTCGGCATCATTCTGCTGATTGCGATTTTTGCCGCCCTGGGCTGGCAAACCGCAGTGGGTTTTGCCCTTGGTGCGATGCTTTCCGGCATTACCGGCTATATCGGCATGAATGTTTCGGTGCGTGCCAATGTGCGCACCGCCGAGGCTGCCAAGGGTGGGCTCAATGCCGCGCTGAATGTGGCTTTCAAGGGCGGCGCGATTACCGGTCTTTTGGTGGTCGGCCTCGGTTTGCTTGGCGTCGCGGGCTATTACGCGGTGCTGATCGGTATGGGCGTGGAATCGAAGGATGCCACCCATGCGCTGGTTGGCCTGGCGTTTGGCTCTTCGTTGATTTCCATTTTCGCCCGTCTGGGCGGCGGCATTTTCACCAAGGGCGCGGACGTTGGCGCTGACCTGGTAGGCAAGGTCGAAGCCGGGATTCCCGAAGATGATCCGCGCAACCCGGCGGTGATTGCCGACAACGTCGGCGACAACGTGGGCGACTGCGCCGGTATGGCCGCTGATTTGTTCGAAACCTACGCGGTGACCATTATCGCGACCATGGTGCTGGGTGGCCTGATGATCAGCGGCTCGCCCAATGCGGTGATTTATCCGCTGGTGTTGGGCGGCGTGTCCATCATCGCTTCTATCATCGGCACCTATTTCGTCAAGACCCAGCCCGGGGGCAAGATCATGAACGCGCTGTACAAGGGGCTGATTGTTTCCGGCGCGATTGCGGTGGTGGCGTTTTATCCGGTGACCACCTGGGTGCTGGGCGAAGGTGTCATGATCGACGGCCAGCTGGTGTCCTCAACCAATCTGTATCTGGCCTCGCTCATCGGTCTGGCGCTGACCGCCGCCATGGTCTGGATTACCGAGTACTACACTGCCACCGAGTTCAGCCCGGTGCGCCACATCGCACAGGCTTCCACCACCGGCCACGGCACCAATGTGATCGCTGGTTTGGGCGTATCGATGAAATCCACCGCCGCCCCGGTGCTGGCGGTTTGTGCCGCCATCTACATTGCCTATGCCCTGGGCGGACTGTATGGCGTCGCCATCGCTGCCACTTCCATGCTGTCGATGGCTGGCATCATCGTGGCGCTGGACGCCTATGGTCCCATCACCGACAACGCTGGCGGCATTGCCGAAATGGCCGAACTGCCGGATGACATCCGCAACATCACTGACCCGCTCGACGCCGTGGGCAACACCACCAAGGCTGTCACCAAGGGCTATGCAATTGGCTCTGCCGGCCTTGCTGCGCTGGTGCTGTTTGCCGACTACACTCACGCGCTGACGGCAGGCGGGCATGTGCTGAGTTTCGACCTGTCCAACCACATGGTCATCATCGGCCTGTTCATCGGCGGCATGGTGCCCTATCTGTTCGGCGCCATGGGCATGGAAGCGGTTGGCCGTGCCGCTGGCTCCATCGTGGTGGAAGTACGCCGCCAGTTCCGCGAGATTCCGGGCATCATGGAGGGCAAAGCCAAGCCGGAATACGGCACCTGCGTGGATATGCTGACCAAGTCTGCGATCAAGGAAATGATTGTGCCGTCGTTGCTGCCAGTCGCCGTGCCCATCGTCGTTGGTCTTACCCTTGGCCCGCAGGCGCTGGGTGGCGTGTTGATTGGTACCATCATCACCGGCATATTCGTCGCCATTTCCATGACCACTGGTGGCGGTGCGTGGGACAACGCCAAGAAGTACATCGAGGAAGGCAATCATGGCGGCAAGGGCAGTGACGCGCACAAGGCTGCCGTCACGGGCGACACTGTGGGCGATCCTTACAAGGATACTGCCGGCCCAGCAGTAAATCCGCTGATCAAGATCATCAACATTGTTGCTTTAATGATCGTGCCGCTGCTCTGATTATTGCTGAGCAGATCGAGAAATGCAGAACGAGAAGAGGCCGGTTTTCCGGCCTTTTCTTTGCCTGGGTCATGGGATTTTCTGCCGTGAAGTAGTATCCTCCGAACTTGCAAGAAATAATTACCTGCTCGGGTGTTTCTAGGGGGTCAGCTCATGTTTTCCAAAACCGTTTTTCAGCCTGCCGTCATGTTGTTGGCTCTGGCAGTGGTGTCCACAGGCTGTGCCCAGCACCGCCCGGCGGAGATGGCGGCCGCAACGCCGGTCGCCGCACCCGTAGTCAATACAACTGTTTCGGCGCCCACACCGGCTGACCAGCCAGTACAAAAACCTGTGGCAGCGCCGATTGCGTCTGATTACACCACTTTTGATGTCAGGCAGGGCTTGGTCAACGTCTCCAAAAAATTGCCGAAGCTGCTGGAGCTGGGGCAGGACATGACCTACACCATCAATCTGCAAGCCACCGATCAAGCGCGTAAGGTTACCGTGCGCGAAGAGATTCCGGCCAGTGCGCGTTATATCCGCAGCGAACCCGAGGCCACGGTACAGGGCAATCAGCTGATCTGGACTTTTCCGGAACTGGCCAAAGGCAGCAGTAAAGTATTGAGCGTGACATTGAAACCTGTGCAGGAAGGGCGCATCGAGGGTTACACCACAGTCACGGTCGAACCACAGGCTTATGCTGCCACGCTGGTGGGCAGACCCAAGCTGAGTTTGAGCAAAACCGGCCCCAGCTCTGCCATGGTGGGCAACGACGTAACTTACGAGCTGAAAGTCGCCAACACCGGTACCTACGTTGCCAAGGCCGTTACGCTTACTGATCAAGTACCTGCCGGACTCCAGCACAGCAGCAAGGCGCGAGAAGTTGTGCTGCAAGTGGGCGACCTGGAACCCGGCCAGAGCCGGGTTGTCCCGGTTACGCTCAAAGCCTTGCAACGCGGGGTTGTGCGCAATGTTTCGCTGGCGCATTCGGCCAATGCTGACATGATCGCGGCGGAGGTCAGCACCACTTTGCTGTTGCAAACCCTGAAAGTGGCCACCAGAGGGTTGGATGACCAGTATGTAGGCAAGGCCGCGCCCTACGAAATTACCGTCACCAACCCCGGCGATGTTCCGCTCAAGAACGTGGTGGTGACTAACGCGCTGCCTGCTGAAGGCAGGCTCCTGCAAGCCACGGGTGCGGCCATGTCGGGCAATAGTGCCAGCTGGAGCATCGGCGAACTGGCGCCGGGCGAAGAAAGAAAGTACGCCGTTGTCGCCACTGCCATGACTCCGGGTGTATTCAAGAACACGGTAACCGCAAAATCAAATGAGGGTGTGAGCGCGCAGGCCGAATATCCCACCCTGTGGCGCGGTCTGTCTGGTTTGTCTTTGCAGATGGCCGACTCGGTTGATCCGCTGAAAGAGGGCGACATGACCGAATTCACCATCGCCCTCACCAACCAGGGCAGCGCAGCTGACACCAATGTGCGGGTGCAGATGAGCTTCCCGGCAGGGCTGGTGCCAGTCAGCGGCGGCGGAACCACATCGGCATCGGTTGCAGGGCAAACCGTAAATTTTGCCCCGGTTGCCACGCTGGAACCCAAGCAAACCCTGAGCTGGAAAGTACAGGCAAAAGGCACGACTGCGGGCGACAATCGCACCCGTGTGCAATACACCTCGGACAGCATCAAAGTGCCAGTGACCAAGGATGAAAGCACTCAGGTGTATTGATTCAGGATTGGCAGTTCCAGTAAAAATATGTAAACCCGGCTTGAGTTGCCATGCAGGCATTCAATAATCGAAGTTCTTTAACGGAAGTTCTTTTGGATGGAGAAACGTCATGCATAAATTGGGTCTGATTGCTGGTTTGCTGCTCGCTCCGCTGGCTTTTGCCGCGCCGGAAACCTACAAGATCGACGACACTCACAGCTTCGCCAACTGGAGCATTCGTCACCTTGTGGGCAAAACCACCGGCACCTTTACCGACATCAAGGGCACGCTGACGCTGGATCAGACTAACCCCAACACCGGTAATGCCGATGTCACCATCAGCCTGTATTCGCTGGAATCCGGCCATCGTGCGCGCGACACCCATCTACTGACGGCAGATTTTCTTGATGCCAACAAGTATCCCAATATGCGTTTCGTCAGTAGTGGCTTCAAATCCACCGGCAAGAACACCGGCGTCATGACCGGCCAACTTACCTTGCGCGGCTCAACCCGCAGCGTAGAAATTCCCTACAAAATCCTCGGTTTTGGCGCCGATCCATGGGGCAACCAGCGCGCCGGGTTTGAAGGCAAGTTCAAGCTCAACCGCAGCGACTACGGCATTACCAAATATGTTGATGGCGGCACCGGTATCATCGGCAACGAAGTTGAAATCACCTTGTTGGTTGAAGGCCTGAAACTCGGCGCTGATGGCCAGGTGCTCAACCTCAAGAACCAGCCTGCGCCTGCGGCAGCAACTGCAACACAGCCCGCTGCCACACCTGCCACGGCGCCCAAGAAAGACAGTAAACCCAGCATCAACGATTTGCTGAAAGGCATTTTGAACTAAGCTTGCAAACCTCCAGAACAACAAGCCCTGCCGATTTGGCAGGGCTTGTTGTTATCTCAGGGACAGGGCGCGACCCTAAGAAGCCCGCCGCTTTGCCCCCGGCAAAGGCGGTTTGCGAGCGGGTTTCGCCGTTACGGGCTGCCGTAATTTGCCTACCGGTTTTGCCTGCGGTTTTCGTGTGCCTTCATGGCGTTCGCCCGTACCTTTTGGCTGAAAAGCGGGGATGAGGTGTTGTTTTCCGTTGCCAATGAGGTCGGCGCGACCCATTTCTTTGAGCGCCTCGCGCAGCAGCGGCCAGTTTTCGGGGTCGTGGTAGCGCAAAAAGGCTTTTTGCAGGCGGCGGTCGCGGCTGCCACGCACCACGGGCACGGGGCGCGCTTTGCCGCCCAGCACTTTTTTCAACGGGTTTTTTTCGGTGTGCCACATGGTGGTGGCGAGCGCCATGGGGGTGGGCAAAAAGGTTTGCACCTGATCCAGGCGGAAGTTGTTTTTCTTCAGCCACAGGGCGAGGTTGAGCATGTCCTCGACGGTGGTGCCGGGGTGGGCGGCAATGAAGTAAGGGATGAGATATTGTTCTTTGCCGGCCTCGCGCGAGAAACGTTCAAACAGGCGTTTGAATTGTTCATAAGTGCCGATGCCCGGCTTCATCATGTGATTGAGCGGGGCTTCTTCGGTGTGTTCGGGGGCGATCTTGAGATAGCCGCCAACATGATGGGTGACGAGTTCCTTGATGTATTCCGGCGACTTGACGGCAAGGTCGTAGCGCACGCCGGAGCCAATCAGCACTTTCTTGATGCCGGGCAGGGTGCGCGCCTTGCGGTAGAGCTGGATCAGCGGATCGTGATTGGTATCGAGATTGGGGCAGATGTCGGGAAACACGCACGACAAACGGCGGCACGAGGCTTCGATTTTTTCGTCCTTGCAGGCCAGTCGGTACATGTTGGCGGTGGGGCCGCCCAGGTCAGAAATGATTCCGGTGAAGCCGGGCGTTTTGTCGCGGATGGCTTCGATCTCGTGCAGGATGCTTTCTTCCGAGCGGCTCTGGATGATGCGGCCTTCGTGCTCGGTAATGGAGCAGAAAGTGCAACCGCCAAAGCAGCCGCGCATGATGTTGACCGAGAAGCGGATCATGTCCCAGGCGGGGATTTTGGCCTCGCCATACGACGGGTGCGGCGCACGCGCATAAGGCAGGTCATACACGTAGTCCATTTCTGGTGTGGTGAGCGGGATGGGCGGCGGATTCAACCACACATCGCGCTCACCGTGTGATTGCACCATGGCGCGGGCGTTGCCAGGGTTGGATTCCAGATGGAATACGCGCGAGGCATGGGCATACAAAACATTGTTCTTTTCTACCTGCTCGAACGCGGGCAGGCGCACCACGGTGCGGGCGCGCGCGTCCAGCGCAGCGGCACGGTGCGCTTCGCGGGACTGGAAACGAATGGGTTGAGGCGCGGTTTTGGGATTCTCGCCACAGCTTGCCTGAGGGCTGGCTTCTGCGTCGTTTGCGCTTGCAGGCGCAGCAGACATGGCATAAGGATCAGGATGCCGGTCGATGCGCCCTGGCGTATCCAATGAAAGTGAATCGAGTTCGACCCAGTGTTCGTCGGGCAGCCAGTTTTTGGCGCGCATGAAAGCGGTGCCGCGCAGATCGCGGATGCTGTGGATGTTTTCTCCCGCCGCTAACCGGTGGGTGAGTTCGAGCAGGGCGCGTTCGGCATTGCCGAACAGCAGCATGTCGGCCTTGGAATCGGGCAAGACCGAGCGGCGCACCTTGTCCGACCAGTAATCGTAATGGGCAATGCGCCGCAGGCTGCCCTCGATGCCGCCGATCACCACGGTCACATCCTTATAGGCTTCGCGACAACGTTGCGAATACACGACCACGGCATGATCAGGCCGTTTGTTGGCTTCGCCATGGGGGGTATAAGCGTCTTCAGAGCGGATTTTGCGGTCGGCAGTGTAGCGGTTAACCATGGAATCCATATTGCCCGACGTCACGCCAAAATACAGATTGGGCTTGCCCAGCACGCGGAAGGCATCGGCACGTTTCCAGTCGGGCTGGCTGATGATGCCGACACGGAAGCCCTGCGCTTCCAGCAGGCGGCCTACCAGCGCCATGCCAAAACTGGGGTGGTCGATATAGGCGTCGCCAGTGACCAGAATCACATCGCAACTGTCCCAGCCCAGCTTGTCCATTTCGGCGCGGGACATGGGCAGAAAGGGCGCCACGCCAAAACGTTTGGCCCAATATGGCCGGTAGGAGGGGAGGGACTTGGCGGCTAACATGCGGGACGAACCGTAAACTTTGGCAGGGATGGCAGCATAGCAGGGGCAGACGCCGAACCAAAGGAGGGCGGCATGATTTGGCGAGGGGTAAGACGGTATAATCCGCCTTTGGTTTTTATCTGGGAATGAATAAACATGGGTCTCGATCGTGTCAGTTCCGGGCGTAATTTGCCTGACGATTTCAATGTTGTGATCGAAATTCCAGCGCATGGCGAACCGATCAAATACGAAGTGGACAAGGAATCCGGCGCGATGTTCGTCGATCGCTTCATGTCCACCGCCATGCACTATCCCTGCAATTATGGCTACATTCCGCATACCCTGTCCGAAGACGGCGACCCGGTGGACGTGCTGGTTGTCACACCAATTCCGTTGATAACCGGAGTGGTGGTGCGCTGCCGGCCGATCGGCATGTTGAAGATGACCGACGAAGCGGGTGTGGATGCCAAACTGCTGGCCGTCCCTGTTGAAAAGCTTTGCGGTCTGTACAAGGGCATTGAAAAACCCGAGGACATGCAACCCCTGCTGCTGGCGCAGATCGCCCACTTCTTTGAGCACTACAAGGATCTGGAAAAGAATAAATGGGTCAAGGTCGAAGGCTGGACCGGGGCGGATGATGCGCGCGCCGAAATCATGGCGGGTGTGGAGCGGTACAGGAACGCGGAAACCAAACCAGCCTTCTGACGGCGAGGCGTGAGGCGTAATAAGGCTTTCATCCCCTCACCCCTTACTCCTTACCCCTCACAAAATGAAAATTTGCATCCTTTCCGATTCACACGACAACCGTCACCTGATGGGGGCGGCGGTTCAGGACGCCAAGGCGCGCGGCGCCGAGGCGGTGTTGCACTGCGGCGATGTCGTTGCGCCGACCACATTGCGTGTGCTGCAAAAATACGAGCTGCCGGTGCATGTGATCTACGGCAACAACACCGGCGACCTCTACAACATGACCAAGCTGGCGGCAGAGCCGGGCAGCGTAGTGCGTTTTCACGGCATGGATGCGGCCTTTACCCTGGCCGACCGGCACATTTTCATCGTGCATTACCCGCATTATGCAAAAGCCATGGCGTGCACCGGGGAGTTTGATCTGGTGTGCTGTGGCCATGATCACAGACCTGAGCTTAGTCAGGTTGACAACGCCAGGGGCGGTAAAACCTGGATATTGAATCCCGGTACGGTGGGTGGGGTTGGCCATGCGCCGACTTACATTCTGGGTAATCTTGCCACGATGCAATTCGAGGTGATGGCCGTGCCGGTGCCGGACACTGTGCCCAGTAGTCAGCCGCGCGTGACACCGCACGTTTAGTCTTTACGCAAGCACGGGAAATTCAAAACTGACTCTATTCCCGCATAAGAAACTTCGATTAAGAAGCGCGACTTATCCTGTGGCGGGTCAGAGTTCATCAGAGTAACATCGCTGCACCTGATCGCGGGTGCGTAAACGGGGTTGTAGCGCACTCAAGTTGTTTTTTTCAACACCCCGATCCGTTGCGATGGAGGAACCTGATGACGGACGTAGTTGCAACCAACGAGACCATCCTCGTGGTGGGCGGCGGTATTTCCGGCATGACAGCAGCTTTGGAAGCCGCCGAAACCGGAAAGAACGTCGTGCTGCTGGAAAAGAACCCCGCTTTGGGCGGCCGCACTTCCCAGCTTTACCGCTATTTTCCCAAGATGTGCCATCCCACCTGCGGGCTGGAAATCAATCTGCGTCGTCTGAAGGGCAATCCCAGAGTCAGGGTGATCACCCAGGCTGAAGTCACCGGCATTGCCGGTTCGACGGGGGACTACACCGCCACGGTCAAAATCTCCCCGCGTTTTGTGAACGAAAACTGCACCGCCTGCGGCGCATGTGCGCAAGCGGTCAAGACCGAAGTTGACGACGCTTTCAACTACAACCTGGGCAAGACCCGCGCGGCGTATATCCCGTCCGCCATGGCCTACCCGCAGCGTTATGTGCTGCATCCCTCCATCATCGGCACGGCCGATGCGGAAGCCGCCAAGGCCGCCTGCAAGTACGGAGCCATCGACCTTGAGCAGAAAGAAGAAACCATCGACATCAAGGCGGGTGCGGTGGTCTGGGCCACTGGCTGGCAACCTTACGATGCGAAGCAGATTCAGCCCTACGGCTATGGCCGCTTCAAGAACGTCATTACCAATGTCGAGTTCGAGCGACTGGCCGATCCGCATGGCCCCACCGGCGGCAAAATCCTGCGTCCCTCGGATGGCAAGGAAGCCAAGAATGTTGCCTTCATCCAGTGCGCTGGCTCACGCGATGAAAATCACCTGCGTCATTGCTCGCGCTTCTGCTGCATGGGCTCGCTCAAGCAAACCCATTATGTGCAGGAAAAATACGGCGATGAAGGCAAATCGACCATCTATTACATCGACATCCGTGCCATTGACCGTTTTGAAGACTTTTACCAAAAAGTCCAGGCCAATCCCAACGTCAGTTTCGTCAAGTCCAAGGTCGCGCGCATTTCCGAGGATAAAGACGGCAATCCCGTGTGCTGGGGCGTGAATACCGAAGGCTACAAACGTTATTCCACACCGCATGATCTGGTGGTGTTGGCCGTGGGCATGGAGCCTTCCGTCAAGGGTGTGGCGATTCCCGCCAGCGTGATTTCGGATTCCAGCGGCTTCATCGAAGCCGACCCCGCCAATGGCGGCATTTTTGGCGCGGGTTGCGCCACCAATGCGCTGGACGTCAACCGTGCCGTGCAGTCGGCCACGGCGGCTGCGCTGCGTGCCATCCAGGTCGTCAACAAAGTGGCGCGTGCTGAAGGTTGAGGAGAGTAAAGAGAAATGGCTGAAGAGAAAAAAATCGCCGCGTACATCTGCAAGGGCTGCGGCATCGGCGAGCGTGTGGATACCGACGCGCTGGCCAGTGTGGCGCAAAAAGACGGCAAGGTGCCGCTGGTCAGGCAGCACGACTTTCTGTGCAATGCCGACGGCGTGGCAATGATCAAGAATGACATCGCCAACGAAGGCGTAACCCACGTCATGATCGGCGCCTGTTCGCGCCGCGCCAAAACCGAAGCGTTCTATTTTCCCGGCAACGCCGTGGCGCGCGCCAACCTGCGCGAAGGGGTGATCTGGATTCGTCCGGATACCGACGAAGCCCGCGAAACCACGCAGGACATGGCAGAAGACTACATCCGCATGGGCTGCGCTGAAGTCAAGGCGATGACCGCGCCGGGCGGCAATGCCAATACCGGCAGCAACAAGACCCTGCTGGTGGTGGGCGGCGGTATCACCGGCATGACCGCTGCGCTGGAAGCCTCCAAGACCGGCTACCCCGTGGTGCTGGTGGAAAAAACCGGCGCGCTGGGCGGCTGGGCGGCCAAGCTGTGGAAGCGCATTCCTGTGCATGAACCATTCAAGGCGCCTGCCGATAACGGCGTGGCCGACCTGGTTGCGCAGATCGAGGCGGATGCCAACATCAAGGTTTACCTGAACGCGACCATTGCGCAGACCGATGGCGCGCCCGGGCGCTTCGTGGTGCAGATTGCCACCGAATCCGGCAGCACCAGCACCGAAGACATCGGGGCCATTCTCCAGGCCACCGGCTTTGAACTGTATGACGCCAACAAGCTGCCGCACCTGGGCTATGGCAAATCGCCCAATGTGGTGGATCAGGCCGGTCTGGAAGCCCTGGCCAAAGCCGCCAACGGCGGCGTGATCACGCGTCCTTCCGATGGCAAGCCGGTCACTTCGGTGGCCTTCGTGCAGTGCGCGGGGCAGCGCGATGCCAGCGGCGAACACCTCCAGTACTGTTCCGGTGTGTGCTGCAACACCAGCATCAAGCAGGCGATGTATTTCAAGGACAGTAATCCCGATATTGAAACCACGGTGATCTACACCGACCTGCGCACACCGGGTAATGGCGAAGACTTCTACCGCAGCGCGCAGGAAAAGGGCGTGGTCTTCACCAAGGGCAAGGTTGGCGGCGTGGATGCCAGTGGAAATGGTTGCACGGTCAATTTCCAGGACTTGATCCTCAACGAGGCCGCGCAACTGGAGGCCGATCTGGTGGTACTGGCAACCGGGCAGGTGCCCAACTCCGGCGTGAACATCGACGCGCCGGCAGAGGTCGCGCCTGCCGAAAGCGAAGCTGCCGAGGGTGGCGTGCAGTTCTCCAAGAAGGTTTCCGTGCTCAACCTGCAATATCGTCAGGGCACCGACGTGCCGCAGTTCAAGCACGGTTTTACCGACTCGCACTTCATCTGCTTTCCGTATGAAACCCGCCGCACCGGCATCTATACGGCTGGCCCGGTGCGTCGCCCTATGGATATTGCCCAGGCGCGCGAAGACGCGACCGGTGCTGCGCTGAAGGCCATCCAGGCGTTGGAAAACGCTCAGCTTGGTCGCGCCGCGCATCCGCGTTCCGGCGACCTGTCATTCCCGAAAGTGCGTCTGGAAGGCTGCACCCAGTGCAAGCGTTGCACCGTGGAATGCCCGTTTGGTGCGATCGACGAAGACGAAAAACGTTTCCCGCTGTTCAACGAATCGCGTTGCCGCCGTTGCGGCACCTGCATGGGCGCCTGCCCGGTGCGGGTGATCTCCTTCGAAAATTATTCCGTTGACACCGTCGGCTCGCAGATCAAGGCCGTGGACATCCCGGATGAATTCAGCGAGAAGCCGCGCATTCTGATCCTGGCCTGCGAGAACGACGCCTACCCGGCGCTGGATATGGGGGCGATGAAGCGCAATGAGTATTCCGCGTTTGTGCGGGTGGTGCCCATCCGCTGTCTGGGGTCGGTCAACACCATCTGGATTACCGATGCGCTGAACTCCGGCTACGACGGCGTCATGCTCATGGGCTGCAAGAGCGGCGAAGAGTACCAGTGCCACTTCGTGAAGGGCTCCGAACTTGGGCGTTACCGCCTGGGCAAGGTTGGCGATACCCTGAAGAGCATGAACCTGGAAGCCGAACGGGTGAAGGATCTCGAGGTTGCAATTACCGACATCGATAACCTGCCGCGCGCCATCAATGAATATGCGCAGCAAATCATCGACATCGGCATGAGTCCCTTCAAGGGCTTCTAAGGCGGAGGAATATTCAACTATGAGCGCAAACCAAGAAATGGCCGCCAAGTACAAAAACAACTTCCTCAAGGAAGTTGAAGGTCAGGTGGAGATGGGCGAGTGGGTCAAAATGTGCATGCAGTGCGGCGTGTGCGCAGGCTCGTGTCCGACCAACTTCCATTCGGGCTGGGATCATCCACCGCAGGAAATTTTCATGATGATTCGCGCCGGCAAGCGTGAAGAAGTCCTGACCTCCAAGTCCATGTGGATGTGTACCTCCTGCTACAACTGTATTGTGCGTTGCCCGCGCAAACTGCCGATCACGCACATCATGCACGGTCTGGCCAACTATGCGCATCGTCTGGGTATCGCGCCCAAGGATCAGCCTACGCGCGCATTCTCCAAGCTGTTTTGGAACAACGCCATCGCCACTGGTCGCGTCAACGAATTGAAACTGTCCATCGGCATGTATTTCAAGGATGCCGAAGGCAAGCTGGATATCGCAGGCGGCATCAAGAAGGGCATGGCCATGCAGAGCGTGGCATTGGGGCTGTTGAAGGCCAAGCGTCTTAACCCGTTTGAAATGTTTGGCGGGCACAAGTGCAAGGATCAGAAAGGCATTGCGGCCATGCTGAAAAAAGCGCGCGAGCTGGAAGAAAAGCGCAAGCCCATCCAGAGCGCCTAAGGAGACAAGACAAAAATGGCAAAGAAACAATACGCTTTTTACCCTGGCTGCTCCTCGCAAAAGGGCGCATCGGCTTCCAACTACCTGACTTCGGTTGAATCCATGTGCAAGACTCTGGATATTCAACTGACCGAAATTCCTGACTGGAACTGCTGTGGCGCGTCGATCGGCTACGGCGAAGCGGGGGAACTGCCGCGCCATGTCATGAACGCGCGCAACTTCGCGCTGGCAGAAACCAACCTGCCCGGACAGGATATCGTGGCGACTTGCGCGGCCTGCTGGCTGGGTGCAAAAGAATCCAAGGAACGCATCGAGCATTCCTCACAACTGTTGGCTGATACCCAGGAAGCACTCAAGGAAGCCGGTTTGCAGATCAAGGTCATGCCCGAGATTCGCCACATGGCCGAAGTGCTGGTGGAAGACTTTGGCTTCGATGAACTCGGCAGTCATGTCAAAAACCCGCTGCAAGGCCTGAAATTTGCCGGTTACGTCGGTTGCCAGACCAACCGCCCCTTCGGTATTGCCGGTGAAAACTTCGAAAATCCCATGTATCTCGACAAAATCATCGAGACCATGGGCGGCGAAGCCGTGCCCTACGACCAGAAAGTCACCTGTTGCGGCGGTGCGCTGGCCTTCTCCGAGCCCGACAAAGCTCAGGCACAGATCAAGGACATCATTGAGGCCGCCTACGACGGCGGCGCAGAAATGATCGTCACGCCATGTCCGTTGTGCCAGGCCAATGTGGAAATCTACCAGGGTCACATCAACAAGAAATACGGTACCAAGTTCAATATTCCGGTGCTGTACTACAGCCAGTTGATGACCATTGCCTATGGCGGCAGCGCCAAGGAAGCCGGGCTGGATGGCCAGGTCATTCGCGCGCCCAAACTGGAAGCGATTGCCAAGTAAGAACCGTTCAAATTGTGGTAAAAACAGGGGCAGTCGCCCCTGTTTTATTTTCCGGATGTGTGATGAGAAACGTAGATAAGTTTGAAGAGTTTGTCGATCTGGTGCACCAGGCTGTGTATGAAGTGGACGAGTTGCGCGCCTGCATGGAAGACGCAGAAGATTACGACATGGGTCGTTACGAGCCTTTCATTGACGCACTGGATGCCGCCGTTCGTCAGCTGTATGACGATATCGTCGCCAATCGCTACACGGGAGCGGGGTTGGGCGGGGATTTGCCCTTCATGAAAATCGTCAACCGGTTTGATCGCGATATTCCCTTCCGTGATTTGCTGAAAACCATCAATGCGGCACACCGGAAAGGCTGGAGATAAACATGTTGAAAAGCGCAATCATCCTTGCATTACTCGTGGGCAGCACACAGACGTGGTCAAAACAGCCAACAGATTGGAACAAGCACCCCGGCAAGGCAACTTATGATGCGGCCTGCGCTTCCTGCCACAACACCGGGGCGCTCAATGCTCCCAAAATTCACCAGACCCCGAAATGGAAAAAGCTGGCGCGTGAAGGCTTTAATGATCTGGTGGGCAATGCCCTGGTGGGCGTGCGCCAGATGCCCGCCAAGGGCGGCAAAAAGGACTTGACCGATATGCAGGTGGCCTGGGCCGTGCACTATCTGGTGACGGTGAGTGACGCCAGGCTGGACAATCCGACCGAAGCGAACGTCAAAGCGGCGCGTGCGGAAGGTGAACGGCGGGCGGCCAGACGCGCGGCGGGAAAGTAGGAAAGGACTGATTTCGCAGCCGCGAATCAATCAACCTCTACCCAGCAATCCTTACACGGTCAGGTTCTTTTCCGGCGCACCCGGACGATCAGGTCAATGCCTTCGGTTTCCATGCCATCGGGCAGCCGTGGCAACCCCTCGATGCGAACCTCGCTGGCATCAATATCGGTAAGCTTGCCGCTATCCGCTTCATACAGATGATGATGCGGGCGGGTATTAGGATCGTAAAAGACCTTGGACGGGTCGACAATCACCTCGCGGATCAGGTTCTTTTCCAGAAACAGATTCAGCGTGTTGTACACCGTGGCCTTGGAGGTTTCGGCATGACGGTCGTTGACCATGGTCATGACCTGATCGGCGGACAAGTGCTCCTGCCGCGAAAACAGTGCATACGCAATCTCGATCCGCTGATGCGTGGGATTGATGTCGTGCGACCGCAATAAATCGGCCATGTTGTCGCGGCTATAGCTAATCACGAGATGGGCACATGCCAGGCTAAATAATCGATTTAATGATAATCCAGCATTTGGACTCTGTCTAATTCCCGGATGAAGTAT
>CAYTZP010000012.1:0-4147 GCA_964442685.1 uncultured Thiobacillus sp. | reverse complement strand
CGGATGAAGTATTGCGGTAGCGCGAACCCATTGTTCATGTTCAGCTTATAAGGGTGAGCTGGAATTCTTTTATAATCGACCGCTTAGCACGTTAAATGCCGAGAATGTTCCTGTGATTTCCATTACCCGCCTATCCTCCACTCAGCCGGATTTTTTGCCACGGCTGGACAAGCTGCTGCAATTTGACGATGCCACGGATGCGTCCATCGAGAACACGGTGGCGTCCATTCTGGCCGACGTGAAAGCGCGTGGCGATGCGGCGGTGCTGGATTACACCAATAAATTCGACCGCATGAGCGCGGGATCAATGGCGCAACTGGAACTGCCGCGTGAGCGCCTGCACGCGGCGCTGGCGGGGCTGGAACCCGAACGCCGTGCCGCGCTGGAAACTGCCGCCGAGCGCGTGCGGCGTTATCACGAAAAGCAGTTGCAGGCTTCGTGGAGCTATACGGAAGACGATGGCACCATGCTGGGTCAGCAGGTCACGCCGCTCGACCGCGTGGGTCTTTACGTCCCCGGCGGCAAGGCGGCTTATCCGTCATCCGTGTTGATGAACGCGATCCCGGCCAAGGTGGCGGGGGTGGCGGAACTCATCATGGTGGTGCCCACGCCGGGCGGCGAGCAAAATGATCTGGTGCTGGCGGCGGCGGCTATTTCCGGTGTGGATCGCGTATTCACCATCGGCGGCGCGCAGGCGGTGGCGGCCATGGCCTACGGCACGCAGACAGTGCCGCAGGTGGACAAGATCGTCGGTCCCGGCAACGCCTATGTGGCAGCGGCAAAGCGCCGCGTATTCGGCACGGTTGGCATCGACATGATTGCCGGGCCCTCGGAGATTCTGGTTATCTGCGACGGCAAGACCGATCCGGACTGGATTGCCATGGATTTGTTTTCACAGGCCGAACACGACGAACTGGCACAGTCCATTTTGCTGACGCCGGATGCGGCATTTGCCGAGGCAGTGGAACTTTCCATCAAGAAGCTGGTGGCGGAAATGCCGCGCAGCGAAGTCATCACCACATCAATCACCAATCGCGGGGCGATCATCGTCACCCGCGATCTGGACGAAGCGGCAGAAATCAGCAACCGTATTGCGCCGGAACATCTGGAATTGTCGGTGGAAGACCCGGTGGCCATGACCAAACAGATTCGCCACGCCGGTGCCATTTTCATGGGCCGCAATACCTGCGAAGCTTTGGGCGACTATTGCGCCGGGCCGAATCATGTGCTGCCCACTTCGCGCACCGCGCGTTTCTCCTCGCCGCTGGGCGTGTATGACTTCCAGAAGCGTTCCAGTCTCATCATGGTGTCGGAGCAGGGCGCGCAAACGCTTGGCAAGATTGCCGCAACGCTGGCCTATGGCGAGGGCTTGCAGGCGCACGCCCGTTCTGCGGAATACCGCATCAAGTACAAATAATCCGGCGACTGTCATGAGCAAATTCTGGAGCAAGGTCGTCCACGATCTGACCCCCTATGTGCCGGGCGAGCAGCCCAAGCTGGCCAATCTGGTCAAGCTCAACACCAACGAAAACCCCTACGGCCCCAGCCCCAAGGTGATCGAAGCCCTGCGTGCCGAAGCGGCGGACAGCCTGCGCCTGTATCCCGACCCCAACTCGGATAAATTGCGTGAGGCGATTGCGGCGTTTCATGACGCAAAAGCCAATCAGGTTTTTGTCGGCAATGGTTCCGACGAGGTGCTGGCACACGCTTTTCTGGCGCTGTTGAAGCACGATGCGCCATTGCTGTTTCCGGACATTACCTACAGTTTTTATCCGGTGTACTGCGGGCTGTATGGCATTGAGTACCGCGAGATTCCGCTGACCGATGCCTTTGAAATCCGTGTGGAAGATTACTTTCAGACCAATGGCGGGATCATTTTCCCCAACCCCAACGCGCCCACCGCCAGATTATTGGCGCTGGGCGAAATCGAGCGACTGCTGGCGAAAAACACTGAATCGGTGGTGGTGATCGACGAAGCCTACATTGACTTTGGCGGCGAGTCCGCCGTTGCGCTCGTCAGCAAATACCCGCAACTGCTGGTGGTGCATACCTTGTCCAAATCGCATTCGCTGGCCGGCTTGCGCGTGGGCTATGCCATCGGTCAGGCGCACCTGATCGAGGCGCTGATTCGGGTCAAAGACAGCTTCAATTCCTACCCGCTGGATCGCTTTGCCCAGGCGGGTGCGGTGGCCACCATGCAGGATCGCGCCTATTTTGATGCAACCCGCCACAAGGTGATGGCCACGCGCGATAGACTGAATGCGGAACTGACTGCGCTGGGATTTGACGTGTTGCCTTCCGCTGCCAATTTCGTGTTTGCGCGCCACCCGCAACGTAACGGCGCTGAACTGGCTGCCGCCCTGCGCGAGCGCAGCATCATTGTGCGGCACTTCAAGAAACCTGCGCGCATCGCGCCGTTCTTGCGTATTACTGTAGGCACGGATGAACAATGTGATGCGCTGATTCATGCGCTAAAAGCCCTGTTAGCCTGATAAAGCGCGGCTGGCCTGATAGAATCAGATTTCAACCGCAACCCGATTGTTTGCTATGCGCACCGCTCAAGTCTCCCGCGATACCCTGGAAACCCAGATTACCGTCAACATCAACCTGGACGGCACGGGCAAGGCTACGCTCAACACCGGCGTGCCGTTTTTCGACCACATGCTGGATCAGATTGCCCGTCATGGCCTGATCGACCTGGACATCCAGGCCAAAGGTGATTTGCATATCGACGCGCACCACACCGTGGAAGATGTTGGTATCACGCTTGGTCAGGCATTTACCAAGGCGGTAGGCGACAAGAAAGGCATCCGCCGTTATGGCCACGCCTATGTGCCACTGGACGAGGCGCTGTCGCGCGTAGTTATTGATCTCTCTGGCCGCCCCGGTCTGGAATACCATGTCGATTACACCCGCGCGCGCATTGGTGAATTTGACGTGGATCTGCTGCTGGAATTTTTCCGTGGCTTTATCAACCATGCCGGTATCACGCTGCATATCGACAACCTGCGCGGCATTAACGCCCACCATCAGGCCGAGACCATTTTCAAGGCGTTTGGTCGTGCGCTGCGCATGGCGGTGGAAGTGGACGAGCGCATGGCCGGGCAAATGCCCAGCACGAAAGGCAGTCTGTGAGCCAACTCGACATTGCCGTGATCGACTACGGCATGGGTAATTTGCGCTCGGTGGAAAAGGCGCTGCAATATGTGTCGCCCAGCGCCAGCGTCAAAATCACGGCAGACGCTGCCGAGATTCTTGGCGCGAGCCGCGTGGTGTTTCCCGGTCAGGGCGCGGCGCGCGACTGTATGCACGAGATCGACGCGCGCGGCTTGCGCGATGTGATCCGGCAAGCGGCCGAAACCAAGCCCTTTCTCGGTATCTGCATGGGTTTGCAGGTACTGTTCGAGCATAGCGAGGAGGGCGACACGCCTTGTCTGGGCATCTTCAAGGGCGAGGTAATTCGCTTCCCCAAAGAGGCCATGCAGGATGACAAGGGCGAAAAGCTCAAGGTGCCGCACATGGGCTGGAACAATGTGCATCAGGTTGCGGCGCATCCGCTGTGGGCTGGCATCGAGGACGGCAGCCGCTTTTACTATGTGCACAGCTATTTTGTGCAGCCGACCACGCCAGAGAGCGTGGCCGGTTTTTCGCATTACCCGTTTCCATTCACCTCGGCGGTGGCCTCGGGTAATATCTTTGCTGTGCAATTTCACCCTGAAAAAAGCGCCCAGGCGGGTTTGACCCTGCTGGGCAATTTCATCACCTGGGATCCTTTCAATACCCAGCAGTCGGCCTGTGATGTGGCCGGTGCGGGTTGTGCTTAATCTGTTTAACTTGATTCAAACCGTACCATGCTGATCATTCCCGCCATCGACCTCAAGGACGGTCATTGCGTGCGTCTCGAACAAGGCGAGATGGACCGCGCCACCGTGTTTTCCGAAGACCCCGCCGCCATGGCGCGCCATTGGGTGGATCAGGGCGCACGCCGTCTGCATCTGGTTGACCTGAACGGCGCGTTTGCCGGGAAACCTGTCAACGAAGAAGCGATCAAGGCCATCGTCAAGGAAATGGGTGACGAGATCCCGGTGCAACTCGGTGGCGGCATTCGTGATCTGGACACCATTGAGCGTTATCTGGATGACGGCAT
>CAYTZP010000011.1:11140-42228 GCA_964442685.1 uncultured Thiobacillus sp. | reverse complement strand
CTGTCCGTGGAAACGGGGCAAGTCCACACAACCGAGCGCGATGATTCGGCGGGGGCGCTGATGAAAGCGCTGGGGCAGCGATATGTGCAGTATGTGAACCGTACTTATCGCCGCAGCGGCACATTATGGGAAGGCCGCTTCCGTTCTTGTCTTACGCAGGATGAAACTTATTTTTTGTCTTGCCAGCGTTACATTGAGTTGAATCCCGTGCGTGCCGGGATGGTGGCGCATCCCGCGGAATATCGCTGGTCAAGTTATCAAGCCAATGCGCAGGGTACGCCTGATACGATGCTGAAGCCCCACCCCTTATATGAGGCTCTGGGCAGCGATGCGGCAAGCCGTCTGACGGCGTATCGTGCGTTGTTTCGTGATGCTTTGGAGCCTGACCTGGTGGATGAAATCCGCCGTGCAACGAATGGAAATTTTGCCTTGAGTAATGCAAGTTTTGCCGCGCAGGTAGCGGCGGCGTTGGGACGGCGTGCGGCACCCGGCAAGTCTGGCAGGCCGCGCAAATCTGATGAGTCCGATTCAGGAGCCTTGTTCGGTGAGCAATAAAAACCGTGGTCTGTTCCCTATTTTAAAGCGGCAACGGCAGTTATTGTTGAATGTCGGGCTGGGATTTGGCGTGGCCATGCTGCTGCTGACGGGGGTGATTGTGCTGGCAGTAACGCAGATGGCCGAGGTGAACAAGCAGCTTGAAAAAGTCGTGTCGGTCAATAACGTCAAAACCCGTCTGGCCACGCGGATGCGGGATACCTTGCGCGACCGCGCCATCATCATGCATGACATTGTGGTTTCAATCGACCCCTGGGAAAAGGACGAGCTGTTCCAGGATTTTTTACGGTTGGGTCAGCGTTATGCGCTGGATCGCAATCAACTGATCGAATTGCATGATTCGCCCACAGAAAAAACTCAGCTGGCCAAGGTTGACGAGATCACCCGCGTCAATTCTCCCATCATGTTTGAAGTGGTCAGTGCGGCCATGGATCAGAACAATTATGGCGCGCTCAACATGTTGCAGGATCAGGCCATTCCGCTGCAAAAGAAGCTGGTTGCCGCGCTGGACGAGTTGACGCAACTGCAACGCGAGGCCAACGAGCTGGCGCTGCAAAAGACCTACAAGGCATATACCGCTACGCGCAATTTCATCCTTTTGTTGGGGGTATTTGCCACACTTCTGATGGGCGCTGTTGCGGTGGCGGTTTCGCGCAAGGTGCATCAGCAAACCAGTCTGCTGGACGCGGAAAAACGCAAATTCCAGACCTTGTTTGAGTCCAACTCCGATGCGGTAGTCATTTTGGGCGATGAGGGTTTCATCGACTGCAATCCGGCCACTTTGCAAATGTTCCGCATCAACTCGGTTGCCGCGTTTTTGCGTACGCCAATTGATGCATTGGGTGCGGCAATCCAGAACAACAGCGAATCAGCCGAAGAATATGCGATGCGTTTTATCCGCCAGGCACAGAAACAGGGACATGCATTCATGGAATGGATCGGACGGCGTGCGGATGGCAGCCTGTTTCCATCGGAAATTGCGCTGCATGCCATGACCCTGGGTGGAAAACCCTATATTCAGGCCATCATGCGCGACATTTCAGACCGCAAGGAGGCCGAAACCGCACTCAAACTTGCGCATGATCAGGCACTGGCGGCGGCCAAGACCAAGGGCGAGTTCATTGCCAACGTCAGCCACGAAATCCGCACGCCCATGCACGGCATCATGGCTGTGTCGGATTTACTGCTGCGCGAGCCGCTCACCGGCAGCCAGCGCGAGTACGCCATCACCCTGCGTCAGTCTGCCCAGGGTTTGCTCACGGTCATCAACGATATTCTGGATTTTTCCAAAATCGAATCCGGCAAGCTCACGCTGGAGTGCATCCCTTACTCTCCCGCCCAGGTGATACAGGCTGTGGTTGATCTATACCAGCCGCGCGCGCTGGAAAAATCGCTGCTGCTGACCACGCAACTCTCCCCTGCTTCCTACACGGTCATACTGGGCGATCCGCATCGGCTGCGGCAGATTTTGCTCAACCTGATCGACAATGCCTTGAAGTTCACCTCGCGCGGTCAGGTTGAAGTACGCGCCGACCAGCCCGATCCCGCAAGTCTGCTGATCGAAGTTCAGGATCAAGGCATCGGCATACCAGCCGATGTTCAAGCCGATATATTCAGCGCCTTTTCACAGGCGGATACATCTACCACACGCAAATTTGGCGGCACTGGTCTCGGGCTAACCATCTGCCAGCAGCTGGCCACGCTCATGGGCGGCCACATTGACGTAGCCAGCCCGCCGCCGGGTGCCGGGCACGGCACCTTGTTCAGCTTGCACCTACCTGCGCAGCCTGCGCCAGCCGATGCGCAAGCACTACCTCAGCCAAGCGCCCCGCTCACCCGCTTTAGCGGACGGGTGTTGATCGCCGAGGACAATCCGGTTAATCAAAAGGTACTTGCTTATCAGTTGGCGTCTCTTGGCCTGCAAACCGATATTGCGGTTAACGGTCGCATGGCGGTGGACAAGGCGCTGGCCGCGCCCTGGGACATGATTCTGATGGACTGGCAAATGCCCGAGATGGACGGCTTGGAAGCGGCGCGCACAATCCGCGGCCTGCCGGGGAAAATTGCCCAGGTTCCGATCATTGCGCTAACCGCGCAGTCCGACCCGGATTTCAGATCGCGCTGCATTGCCGCAGGCATGAACGACTATCTGAGCAAGCCGTATGAGGAACATGCGCTGGTTTCCGTGCTGACACGCTGGCTGCCAGCTGCTGCCATCGACATGCCGCCGCCCTTGGATATGGACAAGCTGTGCGCCAGGCACAAACCGGCATTGGTGCGCGAGATGACCCGCTTGTTTCAGGAAACCGCCCTGCATTCGCTCGACAAACTGCAAACCGCGCTGGATGGACGTGATGTGCAATCAGGCCGGCGTGAGGCGCACAGTCTGCGCGGCGCGGCAGCCACCGTTTCGGCGGATGTTTTTTTCCAGTTGGGCAGCAAGCTGGAATCCGCGTTTGCCACAGCCAGCTGGGCTGAGGCTGAACAGCTGGTCGATGACTTGCAGGCTGAATATCTGCGCTTGCGCAATTTTCTTGAAACAGACTCTGCTGATCAGGACATCCACTGATTTATCAGTCAACGGGCGCTGTCCAGTGCAGGCGATTGACTGCCCTGCCCAGACTTGAATAGCATTGCAGGTAAATTCAGGAGCCGCCCATGAAAACCCTCATCATTTTTTTAAGCCTGCTGACAGCGGTCAGCGCCCATGCCGCTGGAACCAAGCCGGTTCTACAGCCCATCATGCCCAATACGCAGCAGCTTGCCCCGGCACCCGCCGCGCCTGCCGCCAACCCTTATTTGCCGCAAGGCAGCTGGATTGTTCCGGTTCAAACCAAATACGGCCCCATCATCAGCCAGCACACTGCCATGCCACCTTACCGCGACTACCAGATGAATCGCATCATTTCGCCGGAAGAAAAAAAACGCTACATGCAGATGGCCATGCCGATGATGGCCAACATGATGCAGCTGGACGCACGCGAGGCCATGAACTACATGGCGGTCAAATACAAGGCCAAGCCCGGCCTCAGCTTTGATGAAGTCAAAGAATCGCTGATGCTGCGCGCCAATCAGGTCAACTTCAAATTCGTCGGCGAAAACCTGATGTGGAAGGACTTTCGCGCCGTGCTGGGCGACGAAGGTGCGCCGCGCGTGGAAGTGCTGAGCTTTTGCGACATTGCCGTAGGACGTCAGCTGCTCAAACTGATTCCGGAAATGGCGGTCTTCTTGCCCTGCCGCATCGCCATCATGGAAGATGCCGATAAAAACATCTGGGTCATGACCCTGGACTGGGACGTCACCTGGCTGGACTATGCGGGCAAGTCCATGGGCATCACGCCCGAGCTGCGCAAAGCCTCGATCGAAATCCGCGACAAGATGGACAACATGATGCGCGCCGCCGCCAACGGCGATATTTGATCCTTTCACCCCACAAATGAACGGGAGCCACTGGAACGGATGGCTCCCGTTTTTTCCTTGCATTGCCGTTCAGGCCGCTTCTGACAATGCCATCCGCTCAAACACGATTTGGCCGCCGCGCGCGTCCACCCGCACGACATCCTTGGCGGCAAAATGCCCGGACAGGATTTCCTTCGCCAGCGGATTTTCGATCTGGCTCTGGATGGCACGCTTGAGCGGCCTTGCGCCAAACACCGGGTCGAACCCGGCGCGGGCGATTTCCGCCACGGCGGCGTCGGTCACCTCCAGCGTCATGTCCATTTTCGCCAGACGCTGCTCCAGATATTTCAAATGGATGCGCGCGATGCTGGCGATATGGTCTTCGGCCAGGCTGTGGAAGACGACGACTTCATCAATGCGGTTGATGAATTCGGGACGGAAATAGGTTTTTACCTCGCCCATCACCGCCAGCTTGATCACCTGATAATCGTCGCCGCTCATCTGCTGGATCATTTGCGAACCCAGGTTGGAAGTCATGACGATGACGGTGTTCTTGAAGTCCACAGTGCGCCCCTGGCCGTCGGTCATGCGGCCATCGTCCAGTGCTTGCAGCAGCACATTGAACACGTCGGGATGCGCCTTTTCCACCTCATCCAGCAAAATCACGCTGTAAGGCTTGCGGCGCACCGCCTCGGTCAAATAGCCGCCCTCTTCATAACCCACGTAGCCGGGCGGCGCGCCGATCAACCGCGCCACGGAATGTTTCTCCATGAACTCGCTCATGTCGATGCGGATCATGTGATCCGCCGAATCGAACATGAACTCGGCCAGCGCCTTGCACAATTCGGTTTTGCCCACGCCCGTGGGGCCCAGAAACAGGAAGGAACCATAGGGGCGGTTGGGGTCGCCCAGGCCAGCCCTTGATCTACGGATGGCGTCGGATACCAGGCGCACGGCTTCATCCTGGCCGACCACCCGCCTGTGCAGGTTTTCTTCCATGTGCAGCAGCTTGTCGCGCTCGCCTTCCATCATCTTGGACACCGGAATGCCGGTCGCACGGCTCACCACTTCGGCAATTTCTTCCGCGCCCACCTGCGTGCGCAAAAGCTTCAATGCCGCGCCATCACCGCTGGCTTCGGCATGTTTCAACTGCGCTTCCAGTTGCGGCAGCTTGCCGTATTGAATCTCCGCCAGCTTGTCGAATGCGCCCTGCCGCTGCAACTCGGCCATCTCAACCTTGAGCTTGTCGATTTCTTCCTTGATGTGCGCGCTGCCATGCACCTGCGCCTTTTCCGCCTTCCACACTTCTTCCAGGTCGGCGTATTCCTTGCCCAGACGGGCGATTTCATCCTCGATCAGCGTCAATCTTTTTTGCGAAGCCTCGTCCTTCTCCTTCTTTACCGCTTCGCGCTCGATCTTCAATTGAATCAAACGACGATCGAGCTTGTCCATGACTTCCGGTTTGGAATCAATCTCCATCTTGATGCGCGACGCGGCTTCGTCGATCAGGTCGATGGCTTTATCGGGTAAAAACCGGTCGGTGATATAGCGGTGGCTCAGTTCCGCCGCCGCGACGATGGCCGGATCGGTAATGTCCACGCCGTGATGCAGCTCGTACTTTTCCTGCAAGCCACGCAGAATGGCGATGGTGTCCTCCACGCTCGGCTCGTTCACCAGCACTTTCTGGAATCTTCTTTCCAGCGCGGCATCCTTCTCGATGTATTTGCGGTATTCGTCCAGCGTGGTTGCGCCGATGCAGTGCAACTCGCCGCGCGCCAAGGCCGGCTTGAGCATGTTGCCCGCGTCCATTGCGCCTTCGGCCTTGCCCGCGCCCACCATCGTGTGCAGTTCGTCGATGAAGAGAATGATGCGGCCTTCATCCTGCGCCACTTCTTTCAGCACGGATTTCAGGCGTTCTTCGAACTCGCCGCGATATTTCGCTCCCGCCAGCAGTCCAGCCATGTCCAGCACCAGGACTTTTTTGTCCTTCAGCGTTTCCGGCACTTCGCCATTGACGATGCGCTGCGCCAGACCCTCGACAATCGCGGTCTTGCCCACGCCGGGTTCGCCGATCAGCACCGGATTATTCTTGGTGCGACGCTGCAGGACTTGTATCGCCCGGCGGATTTCATCATCGCGGCCAATCACCGGGTCGAGCTTGCCTTGTTGCGCGCGTTCGGTCAGATCGAGGGTGTATTTTTTCAGCGCCTCGCGCTGGGATTCGCTTTCCGGCGATTGCACGCTCTCGCCGCCGCGCACGGCGTTGATCGCCTGCTCCAGCGTGGCTTTCTGTGCACCGTGCTGTTTCAGCAAGCGCCCCAACTCGCCCTTGTCATCCAGCGCGGCCAGCAAAAACAGTTCACTGGCGATGTAGGCATCGCCACGCTTTTGCGCTTCCTTGTCCGTCAGGTTGAGCAGGTTGTTCAGATCGCGCGACAGCGTCACCTCGCCGCCGTGGCCTTCCACCTTGGGCAGACGGCCGATGGCCTCGTTCAGCCCGGTCTTGAGTGCGGGCACGCGCACACCCGCACGCGACAGCAAGGCCGCCGCGCCGCCGCCATCCTGCGAGAGCAAAGCCGCCATCAAATGCACCGGCTCGATGAATTGTTGATCCGCCCCCAGCGCAAGGCTTTGCGCATCACTCAGGGCTTGCTGGAATTGCGTGGTCAGTTTGTCGAAACGCATGGGAGTCCTCCCGAATTAATCATTACTGGCAATGTGGGGAATACGCCCAGCTTTTCAAGTCCTGTTCTTTGGCCATGCTGGCTTAAAATGTGCGCTGATTACTGTTCATTGACACCCATGCCCGTCAAATCTCCTGAACTCCTCGCCCCCGCTGGCTCTCTTGCCATGCTGGATACCGCCTTCGCCTTTGGCGCGACGGCGATTTACGCTGGCCAGCCGCGCTACTCATTGCGCGTGCGCAATAACGATTTTGGCGACATCGACGTGCTGGCCGAGGGCATCAACCGCGCCCACGATCAGGGTCATGCGTTCTTTCTGGTTTCCAACATTTATCCGCACGGCTCCAAGCTCAAGACCTATCTGGACGATATGGCGCCCGCCATTGCGCTCAAGCCGGACGCACTGATCATGTCCGACCCCGGACTGATTCTGCTGGTGCGCGAAACCTGGCCCGACATGCCCATCCATCTTTCGGTGCAGGCCAATACTGTCAACAGCGCGGCTGTGCGCTTCTGGCAGCAGGCTGGCATTTCTCGGGTAATACTTTCGCGCGAACTTTCTCTCGACGAAATCGCCGACATCCGCCAGGCCTGCCCGGACATGGAACTGGAAGTCTTCGTGCATGGCGCGTTGTGCGTGGCCTATTCCGGACGCTGCCTGCTGTCGGGCTATTTCAACCACCGCGACCCCAACCAGGGCACCTGCACCAACTCCTGCCGCTGGGATTTCAACGTCAAGCCCGCCAAGCAGGATGCGGCGGGCGACGTGTGGATGATCGAAGAAAAAGAACGCCGCCAGGGCAGCTACATGCCCATCGAGGAAGACGAGCACGGCACCTACATTCTCAACTCCAAAGACTTGCGTGCCATCGAACATGTGCAGCGGCTGGTTGAAATCGGCGTCGACTCCTTCAAGATCGAAGGCCGTACCAAATCGCCCTACTACGTGGCTCGCGCCTGCCAATCCTATCGGCAAGCCATCGACGACGCCGTGGCCGGACGCCCGCTCGACCCCAAACTGTTGGGCCAGCTCGAAGGCCTGGCCAATCGCGGCTACACCGACGGCTTCTACCAGCGCCACACCCCGCAGGACACGCAAAACTATTTACGCGGCCACTCGGAAAGCGGGCGCAGCCTGTACGTCGGCGACATCATCAGCTTTGACGCCGCACGCGGCCTCGCCGAGTTTGAAGCCAGGAACAAACTCAGCCAGGGCGACCGCATCGAACTGATTCAACCCAATGGCGTGCGCGAATTCACCGTGGAATCCTTGCTGGATAAGGATGGCAAGGTCACCAACACCCTGCCCGGCAGCGGCCATCGCGGCTGGGTCAAGTTGCCGGAAGATTCAGTTGGGGCGTTTGTGGCGAAGTTTGTGACAGGCTGATCTGCTCAGCCCCAAGCAGGTTGGCTGACGAAGTAAGCTCAACGTCGGGCTTCGCTCTACTCAGCCCAGACTAGGGCCGCTGTTTGTGGAAAGTCACCGGCACCACGGATGGCGGCGGAGTTTTCAATATCTGTTTCTTCATCTTGCCGACGACGTGCATTTCACATTTTTTGCAGTCAAAGCGCAGGGTGAGTTTTTCCTCCCCATTAATCAGCGTCAATGGCTCGGCACGCACCTGACCTTGCACGCCGGTGACGCCCTTGGCCTGTTTGGGGCACAGGCTGAACGAGTAGCGCACACAGTGTTTGGTAATCATGAGCGAGACTTCGCTAGGCTCTTCGTGCGCTTCGTAGGCAGCGGCGATGAGTTTGACGCCGTGCTTCTCGTAAAACCGGCGCGCGGCCTGGTTATACACGTTAGCCAAATAGCTCAGGGTTTCTTCCGGGTAGGGCGTGGGCGGCGCTACCGCCGGTTTTCTGGTTTGTCGAACATAAGCGGCGGTTCGTGCTTGCCAGAGTTTTTCCACTGCCTCGCGGCGCTGGCGGTTGAGCAATGAGGCTGGCACAAACCGGGGCTGTCGCCAGTTGATTTCCAGTGCGTTCAATTCCAGCCCGGTATTGCCAAAGCGGTTGAGTTGTTCGCACAAAGCGGCCTCCGCCTGTGCCGGGTTTTTGGGTGGCTGTTTGTCGAACGTCGTCTCAACCGCAGCAGAGCACCCGTCTTCATCCAGCAATTCCAGCGCAAAACCATCTGCCGTTTCGCTGAATGTGGCGCTGATTTCGATGAGGCGTTCGGACGATTTTTTGCCCAGCGCGAGTTCCCAGGCGTGGTCACGGTTGCGGCTGATGGCTGTGCCGGGCTTCAATCCCGGCAAGTTAGACAAACGCTCGTTGGGCGTGACGCGCCAGAGGCCATCGCGGATTTTTTCCGCCACGTTCACCTGCATACCGACCGAGCGGCGTTTGTGCAGGTAGGCCAGGCCATCGCCATTGGCCAGCGTTTCGGCGGTTTCGATTTCAATCCAGTCCGCACCGATTTTGCTGACGACTCCAAGAGACAGCCCGACAAACGCGGGCGTATCAAACGCACCGATGTCGGCCTTGCGCCCGGTAGCAAAGTAATCCGTCGCGCCACGATGGAAGGTCTTGTCCGGGTCGGGCTGAAATGCCAGTGTCGTCTTGCCGCTGGATGCACGGGCGAGTTGCGGGCGACGTTCAAGAATTTCGTCGAGCAACTGACGGTAGTGGCCGGTGATGTTCTTCACGTAGCCCATGTCCTTGTAACGTCCTTCGATCTTGAAACTCTTCACGCCCGTGTCGATCAGCGCTTCCAGATTGGCGCTCTGATTGTTGTCCTTCATCGACAACACGTGTTTATCAAACGCCACCACCCTGCCCTGACTGTCCTGCACGGTATACGGCAAACGGCAGGCTTGCGAACAGTCGCCGCGATTGGCGCTGCGCCCGGTATGCGCATGGCTGATGTAGCACTGCCCGGAATACGCCACGCACAGCGCGCCGTGGATGAAATATTCGATGATGGTGTCTTGCGGCACGGCAGCGCGGATTTCGGCAATCTGCGGAATCGTCAGTTCACGTGCCAGCACGATTTGCGAGAAGCCCGCATCGGCCAGAAAGCATGCCTTCTCCGGCGTGCGGATGTCGCACTGGGTCGAGGCGTGAAGATCAATCGGCGGCAAGTCCAGTTCCAGCAGACCCATGTCCTGCACGATCAGTGCATCCACGCCCGCGTCGTAATATTCGCGGATCAGTTTTTGCGCTGGTTCCAGTTCGGCATCGTGCAGGATGGTGTTGAGGGTGACGAAAATCCGTGCGTGAAATTTATGAGCAAACTCCACCAGACCTGCGATTTCTGAAACGGTATTGCTGGCGTTGTGGCGCGCGCCAAATCCGGGGCCGCCGATGTACACCGCGTCCGCGCCGTGCAAAATGGCTTCTCGCCCGATTTCGGCGGTTTTGGCGGGGGACAGGAGCTCGAGGTGGTTTTGCATATTCATAAGGATGGCAAATATACCCGCTTTGAAGAGTGCGCGTGGTTTCTGGATAATGTGGGCATGACGACCCCGCCTTCTATCCCAGGACTTTCCCCGGAAGAAACCGCTCGCCTGCAACAGGCCGTTCAGCTCAACGTTGCCATCGCGCTGGAAGAGGACATCGGCAGCGGCGATTTGACCGCCAGCCTGTTATCGGCAGATGCCACGGCCAGCGCACGGGTGCTGACCCGAGAAGACGCTGTAATTTGCGGCCAGGCCTGGTTTGAGGCCTGCTTCAAGGCGCTGGATCCGCATGTGCAAATCCGCTGGCTGGTGGCCGAAGGCAGTCTTGTCGAGGCCGGACAACTACTGTGTGAAATCGAAGGCAAGGCGCGCGCGCTGCTTTCTGCCGAACGTCCGGCGCTGAATTTCCTGCAAACCCTCTCCGCCACAGCCACTGTCACGCGCCAATATGCTGATGCCATTACCGGCACTGGCGCGGTGGTGATGGATACGCGCAAAACCTTGCCAGGCTTGCGTTTGGCGCAAAAATATGCGGTCAAATGCGGCGGCGGCGCCAACCAGCGCATCGGCCTGTTTGATGGCATTCTTATCAAGGAAAACCACATCGCCGCCGCAGGTGGCATTACCCCGGTGTTACAGGCCGCGTTTGCCTTGAATGCCGGCGTACCGATCCAGATCGAAGTAGAAAACCTGAATGAGCTGGCCGAAGCCCTGGAAGCGGGCGCCACGCTTGTCTTGCTCGATAACTTTGACCTGCCTCTTCTGCGCGCGGCAGTGGCGCTCACGGCCGGTCGTGCCGTGCTGGAAGCCTCCGGCAACATTACGCTGGACACCATTCGCGCCGTGGCCGAAACCGGCGTGCAGCGCATTTCCACCGGCAGCCTGACCAAACACGTCAGCGCCATCGACCTGTCCATGCGTGTTTTGTTAGAGAATTGCTGATTAATTCAGCGTTTCTTGGACAGATGAATCCAGAATCTGACACGAGACGACATCTGTTTCTATTACATATATCAATTTCGTATTGATAATCGTTCTTGTTCGTGTTTAAATTGTCATCCGGATGTGTGTGGGCAAATTCCACCCACCACACCATGACTTTAAGACACCGATCACAACCAAGGAAACCTATCATGATCAAACCCGCAATCACCCTGCTTGCCGCCCTGACGGCCGCCACGCTGTCGCTGACCGCACAGGCCGAGCAAGTGCTCAATCTGTATTCGGCACGCCACTACCAAACCGATGAGGCGCTCTACAGCAACTTCACCAAGGCGACCGGCATCAAGATCAACCGCATCGACGGCAAGGAAGACGAGCTGTTCGAACGCATCCGCCGCGAAGGTGCCGCCAGCCCCGCCGACGTGTTCCTGACCGTGGACGCTGCCCGCCTGCAAATTGTCGAGGATGCCGGCCTGTTCGCGCCGGTCAATTCCAGAGCGCTCAGAACCGCAATCCCCGCGCAGTTCCGCGACCCCAACAACAACTGGTTTGGCTTCTCCTACCGCGCGCGCGTCATTGCTTACAACAAGGCCAAGATCAAACCAGCCGATATCGACGACATGAGCGACCTTGCTGCGCCCCAATTCAAGGGCAAGCTGTGCGTGCGTTCAGGCGGCCACGTCTACAACCGCACCCTGGTGGCTGCCATGCTCTACAACCTGGGCGAGGACAAAACCCGCAACTGGGTAGACGGTGTCATCAACAATCTGGCGCGTGCCCCCAAGGGCGGCGACACCGATCAGATTCGCGCCGTGGCTGCCGGTGAATGCGATGTCGCCATCACCAACAACTACTACTACGCCCGCCTGATGGCTTCTGCAAAACCCGAAGACCAGGATGTGGTGAACAAAGTGGGTATCGTCTTCCCCGACCAGAAAACCACCGGCACGCACGTCAACATCTCCGGCGGCGGCATGCTGAAAAACGCGCCCAACAAGGCCGCTGCGGTCAAGTTTCTGGAATACCTGGCCACGCCTGAAGCACAGGCCTATTTTGCCAACGGCAACAATGAATTCCCCGTGGTGGCCAACGTCAAGATCAACAACCCCCAGCTTGATGCCATGGGCAAGTTCAAAGCCGACAATCTGGGCGCTGACGTTCTGGCCAAGTACACGCCCAAGGCACAACGCTTCATCGACCGCGCTGGCTGGAAATAAACCGCCCTCCATCGCACCAACAAAAAGCCGGCATCTGCCGGCTTTTTGTTACCTCTGGCTATCCCCCATTGCTCAACCCCGCCGAATCGCACGTGACAGCAGGATGACCGGAATCAGGCCCACCGCCACGATCGCCAGCGAGGGGGTGGCCGCCTCGGCAAGACGTTCGTCGGAGGCCAGCACGTAGACCTGTGTGGCAAGCGTTTCAAAGTTGAATGGCCGCAGCACGATCGTGGCGGGCAGTTCTTTCATCACATCGACAAATACCAGCAACACGGCCGAGACCAGTCCGCTCGCCAGCATGGGCAGGTGCACGCGGGTGAGCAGACTTGTACGCGTGGCCCCCAGGCTGCGCGCGGCATCGTCAAGGCTGGGGCGAATGCGCGCCATGCCGGCGTCCACGGCGTTGAGCGCCACCGCCAGAAAACGCGCGACATACGCAAACACCAGCGCCAGCGCGCTGCCGGTCAGCACCAGGCCAACCGTCATGCCGAAATGCTCGCGCATGAAGAGAATCAGCGCGTGATCCAGCGCGGTGAGCGGGATCAGGGCGCCAACCGCGATGACCGTGCCCGGCACGGCATAGCCCAGCGACGCGACACGCTTGATCGCGGCCATCCCCTTGCCGGGATACAGGCGCGTGGCATAGGCCAGCAGCACCGCGAGCATCGCTGCGGCCAGGCTGGCAATCAGCGCCAGGGTAAAGCTGTTGCCGGCCAATTCGAGATACTTTGCGCCGAACTGGACATCGCCCCCGGAAACCGCCATGCGCAGCAGCAAGACCGCAGGCAGCAGGAAACCGCCCGCCAGGGGAATCAGGCACAGCAGCCATGCGCCCAGGCTGTGCGCAGTGCTCAGCTGCGGCGGCAAGGATTTCCGCAAGCCGGTTTCGTGGTAACGGGCGCGCCCGCGACTCAATTTTTCCAGCATCAAGGTCAGCGCAATCAAGCCCAGCAGCGCGGCGGCCAGTTGCGCAGCGGCCACCGGGCTGCCAAAGGCATACCAGGCGCGGTAAATGCCGGTGGTAAAGGTGGGCACGCCAAAATAGGATACCGCACCGAATTCGGCCAGCGACTCCATGATGACCAGGGCTACGCCGCCTGCCACCGCCGGGCGCGCAACCGGCAAGGCCACGCGAAAAAACGCCGCGCGTGCCGACAGCCCCATGCTGCGCGCCGCTTCCATCAAACTGCCCGAACGCTCCAGAAACGCCGCGCGCGCCAGCACATACACATAAGGGTAAAACACCAGGCTGAATACCAGGATCGCGCCGGGTAGCGAACGCACGTCGGGGAACCAGTAGTCGCCGCGCTGCCATTCGAATGTTGCGCGCAGCCAGCTCTGCACCGGGCCGGGAAACTGGAGCAAATCGGTATAGACATAGGCGATGACGTAAGTCGGCATGGCCAGCGGCAGCAACAGCGCCCATTCCAGCACGCTACGCCCGCGAAAGCGGTGCATGGCCACGATCCAGGCGCACCCCACGCCCAGCAGCGCCGCACCGGCACCCGTCCCCAGCGCCAGCGCAACGCTGTTCAGCACATATTCCGCCAGCACGGTTTCCAGCAGATGCGCCCACACCCCTTCGGTATCCGGGCGGAATATCTCGCGCAACACCGCCAGCACCGGCAGCGCGATGATCGCGGCGGCGATCACGGCAAGTATCGGCAGGGGCTGGAACAGGCGCTTATACATGTTGGGGGCAGTCAATTATGGCAAGCGACAGATTATAATGAATCTCATTGTCATACCCTTCACTACCCCAAAGAATTCATGCCCGCCCTGCTGGAAATTGCTCAACTCGGCCATCGTTACCAGGAAAAACAGGTACTCGACGGCGTATCGTTTTCGCTGGAACCCGGCGAGATCGGCTGCATCCTCGGCCCTTCCGGTTGCGGCAAAACCACCGCGCTGCGTCTCATCGCCGGATTTGAAACGCCGACTGCCGGTCATATCCGGCTGGGTGATCAAACCATTAGCGCGCCGGGATTTGCGGCGCCGCCCGACCAGCGCGGCATCGCCATGGTCTTCCAGGATTACGCCCTGTTTCCACACCTTACCGTAGCGAAGAATGTGGGCTTCGGCCTGTCGCGCCTGCCGCGCGCCGAGCAGGCATCGCGGGTGCATCACATGCTGGATCTCGTCGGCCTGTCGTCACGCGGAAACGCCTACCCGCACGAACTCTCGGGCGGCCAGCAGCAGCGCGTGGCGCTGGCGCGCGCGCTAGCGCCCGGCGCGGGTCTGCTGCTGCTTGATGAACCGTTTTCCAACCTGGATGTGGATTTGCGCGAGAAACTCGCGCTGGAAGTCCGCGACATTCTCAAGCATGAAAACGTTACCGCACTGATGGTGACGCACGATCAGCATGAAGCGTTTGCCATGGCCGACAAGATCGGTGTCATGCATGAAGGCCGCATTCAGCAATGGGATACCGCCTACAACTTGTACCACCGTCCGACCAACCGTTTTGTTGCCGATTTTGTCGGCCAGGGCGTGTTCTTGCCAGGCATGGTGCTGAACAACGAAATGGTGGAAATCGAACTCGGCATACTGCACGGCCATATCCCCACCGACTGCGACGCCAGCGGCTGCGAACAATGCGTGCATGATTGCTATGTGGACGTACTGATCCGCCCGGACGACATCATCCACGACGACGACAGCCTGCTGATGGCCGAGGTGGAAAAGAAAGCCTTTCGTGGCGCGGAATTCCTCTACACCCTGAGGCTGCCCAGCGGCGCGCGCGCCTTGTCGCTGGTGCCTTCACACCACGACCACGCCATCGGTGAACGCATTGGCATCAAATTAGCGGTGGATCATGTGGTGGCGTATCGCCGCCAGGAATCAGGCCCGATCCCGGTTAAAACCTGAAAAATCCCTAAATCCTCGACGGCTCAAACGTGCCGTCCAGATTGAGGTCGTCACAGTAATCCAGAAACTCGCCGCGCAGGCTGGAGATATGCGTGCCGGCCGGAATCCCCACCGTCATCTGCACCGAGAACATGGGCGCGCCGGTATGCGCGGCAGGATAGGTGCTGGTGTTGAGTTCTTCGATATTGATCGAGCGTTTGGCAAAGAAGCTGGAGAGTTTGTTGACAATGCCTGGGTGATCCAGCGACACCACTTCTACATGGTAGGGCATCATCGGTGTGCTCGTGTCGCGCTCGCGGGTGCGCTTGTGCGAGATGGATAAGCCAAGTTGCTGGCCGATGCCTGGCATCAGGCCTTCCAGTTTGGTCAGCGCGTTCCACGGCCCCGACACCAGCAGCAGAATGGCAAACTGGCTGCCCAGCACGGCCATGCGGCTGGCTTCGATATTGGCGCCGGCATCCAGGATGCGGTTGGTGAGTTTTTCAACCAGGCCAACATGATCATCTCCGTTGGCGGTAATGACCAGAAATTCGGAAGGAGCAGTCGTGTTCATGTTTTTTTCGTCTGTTTGTCTGTCTGGATTACTTTTTGGGATTATAAGGCTTTCATCATTCACCGCGCCGGAACCACTTATCAAGATCGTTCATGCCAAGCTGGAACCAGGTGGGGCGGCCATGGTTGCACTGCCCTGCCCGTTCAGTGGCCTCCATCTCGCGCAGCAGGGCATTCATTTCCGGAATGCCGAGTTTGCGATTGGCGCGCACAGCGCCATGGCAGGCCAGCGTGCCGAGCAGTTCGTTGCGGCGCTCGGTGATTAAACGGCTGACGCCGTATTCGCGGATTTCACGCAGTAAATCCCGGGTCAGCGCCAGCGGGTCGGCATCTTTCAATAGCGCGGGCACGGCTCGCACGGCCACGGTGTTGGCTGCAATCGGTCGAATATCAAAACCAATGCCATGCAGTGCATCGGCATGGTCACCAATCGCCGCCACATCGCGCTCGTCGGCTGTCACCGTGACTGGTATCAGCAGCGTTTGCGTCGGCACATCGTGCGTATCAAGCGAACATTTGAGTTTTTCGTACACCACG
Source organism: uncultured Thiobacillus sp. (assembly GCA_964442685.1). Taxonomy (GTDB): domain Bacteria; phylum Pseudomonadota; class Gammaproteobacteria; order Burkholderiales; family Thiobacillaceae; genus UBA6918. The sequence goes on along the minus strand of CAYTZP010000011.1, from coordinate 26,067 downwards.
CGCTCATGCGCGGCATGCATGTCCACCACCACCAGTCCCTTGGCGTTTTGCGCCAGTACGTAAATGCCGTGCAACTGACCCAGGGCGTAGCCGAGTGGATAGTCGGTTTGGTCTGCCGGTTCAGCCGTATCCGTCGGTCGGTACAGCGCATTGTAGAAGGACTGTGATTCGCGGGCTTGAAGCGGGATGCTGGACTGGGATGGGAATCCCCCGGCGTTTCGCGCGACCCTGAAATCCCCCGGCTCGCCTTGCTCGCCACCCCCTTGATAAAGGGGGGTTGAGGGAGATTCGACTTGCGGCACCCGATGCACCGCCTCCCTGCTTTGCGCGGCACTGCCAGACAAGGCGCGTTCCAGCGCATGGAACAGAAACTGATGCACGCCTCTGGAATCGCGGAAACGCACCTCGGTTTTGGCTGGATGTACGTTCACGTCCACACCTTCGGGCGGCAGGCTGAGAAACAAGGCATAGGCCGGATGGCGATCATGGTGCAGGATGTCGCGGTAAGCTTCGCGCAGGGCATGCGCCACCACTTTGTCGCGCACGAAGCGGCCATTGACGAATACATATTGCGCGTCGCGTCCGCTTTTGGAATAGGCTGGCAAGGCGGCCAGCCCAGTCAAATGAAACGGCCCGGCCGCAACTTCAACAGCGACTGAGGCGGCGGCAAAATCCTCTCCCAGCACAGCAGCAATACGCTCTTGTTGAGCCTGCGACACAAGGCGCATTTGCACGCGCCCGTTATGCGTGAGTGTAAAGGCGACATCCGGGCGTGACAGCGCCATACGCCTGACGACTTCCGCACAGTGCGCGTATTCAGTGGCTTCGGACTTGAGAAACTTGCGCCGCGCTGGCGTGTTGAAGAACAAATCCGCCACCGTCATCAAAGTACCGGGGGACAAGGCTGCGGGTTTGATTTCACCGGGGGCATTGCCCTCTGCTTCAATCTGGCTGGCGTGGGCATCTGCCGCGCTTCGGCTGGTAATGCAAACGCGCGCGACTGAGGCCATGCTCGCCAGTGCCTCGCCGCGAAAACCCAGGCTCGACACACTCTCCAAATCATGCAGTGACTGAATCTTGCTGGTAGCATGGCGCGTCAGCGCCAGCAGCAACTGATCGGCGGAAATACCAACGCCGTCATCCTGCACTGAAATGAGCTTGATACCGCCCTGCTCCAGCTTGACATCCAGGCGCATGGCACCGGCATCCAGACTGTTTTCAATCAGTTCCTTGAGCGCCGAAGCCGGGCGCTCAACTACTTCGCCCGCAGCAATCTGGGAAATGAGAATATCGGGGAGAACCTGGATGGCGCGCATAGCGAATTATCCCGAATTCTTCAGCACTGAGACACAGCGTTTACAGAGAAGATCGGGGAAACAAGCGGTTACTGTCTTCGGGGAATCACACAATGGCGAGTTCAAAAACATGCAATGCCTTGTGTTTCCTCTGCGTTCTCTGCGCCTCTGCGCCTCTGCGGTTCAAATGTGGTTTTGACCAGCTACATCTCTTTGGCGACCTTACTGCCGGGTTTTTGCGGAAGCCTGTCAAAATAGGATTTGATGCCAGACAGCATAGCATCAACCAGTTTGTCCTGGAAAGCCTCATCGTTCAGGCGTTTCTCCTCTTCGGGATTGGAAATGAAAGCAGCCTCAACCAGGATGGATGGAATATCCGGCGCTTTCAACACGGCAAATCCAGCCTGTTCAACCTGATCCTTGTGCAGGTCATTGACCTTGCCAATTTCCTTCAACACATGCCGCCCCAGTCTGAGGCTGTCGGTGATGGTGGCGGTTTGCGAAAGATCAATCAGCGTGCGTTTGAGAAATTGATCCCTGACGTCTATATTGACGCCGCCAATGAGATCGGCATCGTTTTCCTTTTTTGCCAGCCAGCGCGCGGCAGCAGAGGTGGCGCCATGTTCGGACAGCACAAACACCGAGGAGCCGCGCGCCTGCGGCTTGATGAATGCATCGGCATGGATGGAAACAAACAAGTCGGCCTTGACTGCGCGCGCCTTATTCACCCGTTCATGCAAGGGAATGAAATAGTCGCCGTCGCGCGTCAGGTGCGCGCGCATGTTGGGCTGGGCGTCGATCTTCTGCTTGAGCTTGCGCGCCACCGACAGGGTGATGTTTTTTTCATAACTGCCGCCCGGTCCGATCGCGCCCGGATCCACGCCGCCATGTCCGGCGTCAATCGCAACCACCATCTGACGTGAATAGCTTGCGGGCGGTTTGGCCACATTTACATTCGGCGGGTTGCCCGGTGTCGCCTTGGGCTGTACTTGTGGTTCAGGAGCCAGCCCCTGCACAGCCGGGCGGGCATGCGGCGCGGGGTTTGACAGCGCCTGCGTCAAATTTGGCGCGGTGGCGGAGTACAGGTCAATCACCAGGCGATGGCCATAGCCAGCCAGCGGCTTAAGGGCAAACACCGATGGCCTGACCGGCACTTTCAACTCGAACACCAAGCGCATGACACCAGGGCGATTCACCGCAGCGCGTACATTGGCCACATAGTTGTCACCCGCGTCCAACTGGGCTGGCAGCCCGGCCAGAACGTCGTTGTGCTCAACGCCTTCGATATCCACAACCAGACGACGGGGGTTTTCCAGCAAGAAGTATTTAAATGGCAACGGCTGCGCCGACTCAAGCGCAACCCTTGTGTAGTCGGGTGAAGGCGACATGCGCGCCGCCGTCAAAGTGCCCGCACTTGCCACACCGGCAAGCACCAGCCACAAAACCGCAGCGATCCATGTCCTCATTTTGCTATTCCCGTCTCTCGCAGACACTCCCGTCCCCGCGCAGTGACGCCAACCAGCGCTACCTTGCGTCCGTCGCCCTCCATCTCGATGCGCATTTCGATATCCGGCTGTGGCAGCAGCCCGGCGGCCTTCTCAGGCCACTCCACGATGCATGCGATTGTGCCGGAAAAATCGTCGCGAAATCCAGCATCCAGCCATTCGCGCGGGTCACTCATGCGATACAAGTCGTAATGATGCAACGTCAGGTTTGGCAGCGCGTAAGGCTCCACCAGTGTGTATGTCGGGCTTTTGACCCGTCCGCCATACCCCAGCGCGCGCAGCAGCCCGCGCACCAGCGTGGTCTTGCCCGCCCCCAGGTTGCCGTACAGATACACCACCAGGCCGGGCTTGATCTGCCGTGCAAGCGCAGCACCCAAGGTTAATGTGGCGGCCTCGTCAGCCAAAACCAGCGTAGCCGCTTCATCCGGCAAATTCGGATGTTGCGCGCTCAAGTTATCATCGGCGTTATGCAAGCTCATGACTCCATCAATTACGCTGTTCTGGTTGGCAATATCCGCGCCTGGGCGCGCGAACTGGGTTTTGCCGACATCGGCATTAGCGGAGTTGCGCTCGACACGACCGAAGCACAGTTATTGGACTGGCTGCAACACGGCTATCACGGCAGCATGGATTATATGGCCGCGCACGGTACAAAGCGCACCCGCCCGCATGAACTTGTGCCGGGTACCCTGTCGGTCATCAGCGCGCGTCTGCCCTACTGGCCAGCCGACGCAACGCCCCCGGAAAATGTGTTGGCCGACCCGGCGCTGGCCTACATTTCTCGCTACGCCCTCGGCCGCGACTATCACAAGGTGCTGCGCGACCGGCTACAGAAACTGGCCAACCGGATTGAAGCGAGCTGTTTTGAGCAGGGAGTCGAGACATTTCAATACCGCGTGTTCACCGACTCCGCCCCGGTGATGGAAGTGGCGCTGGCCGCGCAAACAAAGCTGGGCTGGCGCGGCAAGCACACGCTGCTGCTCAACCGCGAAGCCGGGTCATATTTCTTTCTGGGTGAAATTTATCTCAACCTACCCTTGCCCGTTGATGCCGCCGCCAGCGCCCACTGCGGCACTTGCACCGCTTGCCTTTCCGCCTGCCCGACCAATGCATTCGTCGCGCCCTATGTGCTCGACGCAAGGCGCTGTATTTCCTATCTGACTATCGAACACAAGGGCAGCATACCCGTCGGACTGCGCCCCTTGATGGGCAACCGCATTTACGGCTGCGACGACTGCCAGCTGGTTTGCCCATGGAACCGCGAAGTGCCTCCCGCCCAACTGCCCGATTTTGCACCACGCCACAATCTGGATACCGCCAGCCTGATCGAACTGTTTGGCTGGGATGAGGCCGCTTTCCTTCAACGCTTGGAAGGCTCGGCGATCCGTCGCATCGGACACGAAAAGTGGTTGCGCAATATTGCCATTGCGCTGGGCAATGCGGCCAGCACGCCGGACGCCATCCGGGCGCTTGAATCACGCAGACGCCATCCCTCGGAACTGGTGCGTGAACATGTAGAATGGGCGCTTTCCTGTCACCAGACATCATGAGTTCATCCACCCTCACCCCAACCCCCTCCCAGAGGGAGAGGGGGCAAACGCTGAGCCCAAACCGATCAATCGGCGTTTTCGATTCCGGTATTGGCGGCCTGACCGTGGTGCGCGCGCTCATGGAGCGCCTGCCGTTCGAGAACATCGTATATTTTGGCGACACCGCGCGCGTGCCCTACGGCGTGAAGTCAGTGGAAACTATTTCCCATTTCACCACCCAGATTGCGCAATTTTTACTTGAGAAAGACGTCAAGCTGCTGATCATCGCCTGCAACACCATGGCAGCGGTAGCCTCGCAAGTGGTGCGCGACTTGTCGCCGGTGCCGGTGCTGGATGTGATCGACGCAGGCGCGGTCGCCGCAAAAAACGGCAAACGCATCGGCGTGATCGGCACCCCCACCACCATCAACAGCAATGCCTACGCCCGCGCCATTCACGATTACGCACCTGACTCGCGCATCTATTCGCAGGCCTGCGCGCTGTTCGTGCCGTTGGTGGAAGAAGGCTGGCTGGAGCATGAAGTGACGCGGCTGACTGCCAGGGAATATCTGCGCCCGCTGCTGGCCGAGCGCATTGATACACTGGTTTTAGGCTGCACCCATTACCCGCTGCTGAAACCGTTGCTGCATGAAGTCGCCGGCTCCGGCGTGGCACTGGTGGATTCCGCCGAAGCCATGGCCGAGCAGGCCGCCGCAGTGCTGAATGAAAAAGGCATTGCCAACAGCGACCCCACCCCGCCACGCTATGATTTTCACGTCACCGACGTGCCCTTGCGCTTCCAGACCATCGGCGAGCGCTTTCTCGGGCGCACGCTCAACAACGTGCATGTGGTGAAGTGGTAGTTTGAATCAGGCATTTTGCTCCAGCCATTCACTGGCTATCTCACGCATTTCAGCATCATTTGAATACACGCAAGCTTGCATGAACGACCGGATACCCTCGCCACCGACGAGGGTCAGGAAATGACAGGCATCGGCGCGTAAAAGCGCATCACCGGACTTCAGTAGTTCGCCCAGCGCCGGAATCAGCGGCTCGGTCAGCCCGCTGCCATGCAGCTCTTCCAGCACCGCGCCAATACCCAGGCGGATTGCCATGCTGGTTTCGGGGTTGCCCATCAGCCGCGCCAGCGCGTGAATGCGCGTGGGCTCTTTGCGCACCAGATTTTCGAATTTGGCGCGTTTGCCGCTTTTCAATACTTCCAGCAGCCAGGCATCAAACACCGCATCATCATTGACCCCCAGCGCCAAATCGCGCAGCCTGCCGATACTCGCCACGCCTTCCACTTCAAACGGGCCAATCTGCGCCCAGGGTACGGATTGCACGCCGCGCGACTCGGCCTCGTCGGTATGAATGGCTACATTGATGACTTGCAGGCGTCCGATGGCGCCTTCTTTCAGCAGCACGTTCAGGGCTTGCAGTGCTGCGGGGCAATGCGGGCAGCCGCCGGTTATCAACAGCAAGGCATCAGGCGCGCCCATCATCAGCTGTTCACCATGTAATCACCTGACCTTGTTTGAGCGGGGCGATTTCCCGCCCGGGGATCAACTGTACCAGTTCATCCAGAATCGGCTGCTCGTTGCCCGGCTTAAGGTGGGTAATCCAGATGCGTGGTCGGGTTTTGAGTCTGGCCAGTTCGTGACTGAGCGAATCCGGATGATGATGCATGGAGGCCATGGCAATGGCGCGCAATTCATTTTCAAACGAGGTTTCGATGATGAGATCGGCGAGATCGTCCATGTCGTTGAGCGTGTGCATCAAGGCATCGCTGCGCGTAGTGTCTCCGGTAAACACCAGGCTGTGGCTGCCATTGGAAATCTGATAGCCGCAGGCGGGCACGGTATGGTGCGCCGGAATGCTGGTCAGCACGCGCTCGCCCAATATAGCCGACGAGCCCAATTGCAGAGGCTGAAAGCGCAGCCAGGGCTCTTCTGCGGTGGGAATCTCGCGGAAGTCCGGCCATAGTTTCCAGTTGAACAAGTGCTGCTCCAGAATCGCCAGCGTATCCGGCAGCGCGTGAACAGTGACCGGCTGGCTGCGCCGGTCGCCCACCGCATCCAGTAGTAACGGTAGACCCAGCACATGATCAAGATGGCTGTGGGTGAGGAACACATGGTTGATGCGTTCGAGTTGTTCCAGTGCAAGCGTGGTAATGCCAGTGCCGGCGTCGATCAAAATATCGTCGTCCAGCAGAAAACAGGTCGTTTGCCGACCACTGCCTATGCCACCCGAACACCCAAGAACAGTCAGTTTCATTTTATTTTGTCGTGTAAACAAACACGCCGTCCCAATCTGCCGCCGGGGGATATTCGCGGAAATGGGCAATGCGCTCCAGGTAAGTTTCGCACAGCCCGCAAGGCGCAATTGAGTCAATCTCCCGCAGCAGGCTTTCAGCCGCATCCCAATCCTGCTTCTGATACAGCCCGAATGCCGCTTCAAACAGTTGCGCCAGTTTAAGCGCATCCTCGCTCAGCTCGCCCTTGCGTCCCAGCGGCTGATAGATGGCAACCGGGGTTTCCTTGCCCTTGACCCGCACCACGTCGATTTTCATGAATTGATGCGCGGAATCAGCGGCCACGGTGGTATCGGTAACCAGAATGCCCACGCCGTATTGTTTGGTGATGCCTTCCAGCCGCGAGCCAAGATTCACCGCGTCGCCCATCACGGTATAAGACAGGCGGAATTCGGAACCCATGTTGCCGACGCTCATGCGCCCTGTATTCACACCTACGCCGATTTTCACCTCGGGCCAGCCACGTTCGGCAAATTTCCGGTTGAGCTCCGGCAGGGCCGCCTGCATGTCGAGCGCGGTTTGCACCGCCTGTTCGGCATGATCGGCCATGTCCAGCGGTGCATTCCAGAATGCCATCACCGCATCGCCGATGTATTTGTCGATGGTGCCGCGATGATCCTGCACGATCCGGGTCATGCAGCCAAGATAGTCATTCAGCACTTCGGCCAGTTCGGTTGGCGGCAGTGCTTCAGAAAAGTTGGTAAAGCCACGGATATCGGAAAACAGCACCGTCATTTCGCGCGACTGCCCTTCCATGCTGTAGTGGGTTGGATCCTGGCTCATCTTGTCGGCCAGCTCCGGCGGCACATACTGGCCAAACAGCTTGGTGATCTGGCGCTTGTTGCGCGCCTCGGCCAGGAAGCCATAGGCCGCAGACAATATGTACAAACCCAGCACCGCAACCAGCGGAGAAGCTAGCGGAATAACCCAATGCTGGCGCCAGGCGACATATTGGGCAGCCGTTAATGCCGCAAGCAGCAGGATCGTCAACAGCAGGCCGCGCACCGGCCCGGCCACAGGCAAAGCAAACAACAGCAGCAGCCCGGCTAACAGCGTCACCGCCAGTGCGGCATCTGTCGCCCAAGCGGGCGTGTGGGCGGTGTTGCCATCCAGCATTCCGGCAATCATGTAAGCATGGATTTCCACTCCGGGAAACGCGCCGGAAAATGGCGTGACGCGTAAATCGGCCAGCCCCGGGGCTGTGGAGCCCACCAGCACCACGCGGTTTTCCAGCACGCTTTTATCTGTCTTTCCCGAGAGTACGTCCTTGGCCGATACATACGGGAAAGGTGCGCCCGCGCGGTAGGGAACCCAGGCACTGCCATCCGCATTCAGCGGAATGCGGATGCCCGCCACCTCAACCCAGGGCTGGCGGTAATGGCGTTGCACAAAATGGCTTTCTTCCACGCCCGCATTGAGCGGCTCGGCGCCCATCGCTGCGCGCAATGTGGCCACGCTGAAAGACTCATACAGTCCGCCCTGATAACGTGTGAGCAAATGCACTTTGCGAATGACGCCATCCGCATCCGGCAACACCGAGAAGTACCCGGCAATTTTCGCTGCATCCTGAAATTGTTGCAGGTTGGCGCCGTAGCCGATAGCCTCAACCAACCCGGCTTCATTCCCTTTTAACGCGGATTCAGGCATATTTGCCGGCGGCAGCGCACCCGTGATGCCTTCGGGCAGGCCGGGGGTAATGAAGTAGTAACCCAGCGCAAGTGTCTTGCCCTTCAGGGTCTGGGCAAAACGTCCGTCAAAGTCCAACGCGGGGCGCAGCGCCGCATACCGCTGGCGAAATCCGCTATCTGCGGATAATTCAGCCTTGGATAGCCGATCCAGGGTAGCAATACCGGAGCTGATATCAGGCTCGGCAAAGATGACGTCGAAGCCCATGGCGGCAATGCCATACTCGTTGTAGAGCCTGTCAACCAGCGTCGCCATTTTGTCACGGCTCCACGGCCAGCGCCCGATTTCCTTCAGGCTGGCTTCGTCGATATCCAGAATGGTGATGCGGTCATCGACTGCACGAGGCGCCGTGCTTTTGAGGGTGAAGTCATAAATAACCGCATCCAGCCTGTCGATGAAGCCCAATCGGAGCAGTGCCGTTTGATGCAGCAACAGGAGCAGCAACCATCCCCCGGCCAGCAGCCAGGGAATGGCGTTTTTTCTCGCCAGCAACCTCACCGGATGCGATAAAAGCGGTCTGCGAATTCCTTGCCGGCGGTCAGGCCATCAAAACGGCTGCCTATTGCATCGCCCAGCCGTGTCAGCCGATCCGCTGCCGTGGGGTGGGTTTTATACAGCAACCCCAAACGGCCATCTTTACTGTTCAACGTGGCCATGTCCTGCAGTACTGAAGGCAGCCCCCAAGGATCGTAGCCCGCGCGAGCAGCCAACACCACGCCAATGCGATCCGCCTCGTGTTCGGCTTCCTTGTCCAGCCCGCGCGCCATCATTTCGGCACCATTGCCGATGAGGTTCTGCACTGCTGCATCGCCCTTGACCTCTTTCGACACTGATTGAGACAGCACGCCGATCAGCGCAGATTTACGCAATAGGTCAAGGTGGTGTTTTCTAGTGATGTGGGCAATCTCGTGTGCCAACACGCCTGCCAGTTCGGCCTCGTTGTTCAGCCGTTTATACAGACCCTTGGTCAAAAACACATAACCGCCCGGCGCGGCAAAAGCATTGATATCTTCCGACTCGATTACACCAAACTTCCATGGCAGATCGGGGCGTTTGCTGTGCAGCGCAACCCACCGACCTACCATGTTCACGTATTGTTGCAAGTTGTCATCCTTTACCAGCGGAGCGGCGCCGAGCAAATCGCCTGACACCTGCTTGCCGATACGGATCTCATCTTCCTGGCTGATCTTGCCCAGCAGGCTGATCGGCGGTTGGCCGGGCTGCTGGCTTGAGGCAGCCTGGTTTGATGCGGGCTGACTGGAGGGTGGCGTGCTTGACGCAGGCTCGGCTTTCTTCTGGGGTGGTTGCCCCATGGCTTCAAGCACTTTGCCGAAATCGAAACCACCGCTGCTGGCAGTCGAAAATGCGCCCAAGGCCAGGGCAATGAGGAGAGCAGGTTTTTTCATCAGTTATCCCCCCAGGATGAGCCAGATTGCGGCGCGCCAGTCTGACTGGGCAGGCTGGCAACGTTTTGCGGCTTCAAACCGGATTTATCGGCAAAAGCCCTGGCCTGGGCAGCATTCACTGCATATCTATCCAGCCGCGCCATTTCTTCAGCGTTGTATTTTGCGCCCTTGAGGTCTTCTTCATTCAGGCCGCGAACCCCCGCCACTGCAACCACGCGGCTGGGGTCAGATTTTTGCGTGACCGCACCGGCCACATCAGCCAGCCCGGCTCCGCCAGCACCGCCACTACCCGCGCGCACACTCAACAAGCGCACCCAGCCCTGCGCCCTACCGGATTTGATTTGCAGCCAGCCACCCTGCTTGGCAAGGATATCCACTGTCGCGCCCTTGGTCATTTTGCCCACAGTGACTGCCGTCGCAACGGGCTGCGCTCGCATGTCTTCATCCTTCAGCGCCAACCCGGGCGCAGCCTGCACAGACACGGCGAACAGCAGCAGTCCCCATGCAAGCAGTTTTTTCGGTAGGTATTTCATGCCAGACTCCTCCTTGTCGATATGCAGACTTTATTGCTAGCGTTGGCATAATACAAGCCTGTCCACCACAGACAGCCGATCCAGGCACGGAGTTCCACTTGCGCGCGATTACCAGCATCCTCAATGTTGTTGAACACCTTGGCAGCAAGGCCGTGGGTTGGTGGACGGGAAGTTATAGCCTGCTGTCCTTTCTCGCCGAGGTTTTTTCCACGGTATTGCGCCCAGCCACCTGGAACCGCGCCACGCTCGATACCATCGTCAAACAGATTTATTTCACCGCCGTGCAGATTCTGCATGTGTATCTGGCTTATGTGCTGGTGATTTCCTGGGTCATCATCACTATCACACTCTCTACCGCCCGCAGCGTAGGTTTGTTCGATACTGCGACCGAAATGATCATCCGCGTGCTGGTGCTGGAACTGTTGCCGTTCATCACCGCATTATTGATTGCCCTGCGTTCTGGTTCGGCCATCAATACCGAGGTGGCGTTGATGAAAGTCAACAATGAGCTGGACGCCCTATCGCACTGCAAGGTGGAACCCATGCAGTTCGAATTTCTGCCGCGCATTGCGGGTGGTGTTGCCTCGGTTCTGAGCCTGACAGTGCTGGGCGGCGCACTGACACTGGTGCTGGCCTATCTGGCCATTTACGGTTTTGACTCCTTGGGATTGACGCCTTTTTCCATCACGATTGCCTCTGTATTCAGCCTACCCGTGCTGCTGGGGCTGGCGGTCAAGTGCGTTTTTTTCGGCCTGGCCGTGACCACGCTACCCATCGTGGCCGGACTGGAAACACCTAAAAAGACCTTCATGGTTCCGGTCTCCGTCTTGCGCGGCATGATGCGGGTTTTTCTGGCGCTGATTTTGATTGAGGTGTTGTCATTAGCACTCAAATACATCTGATCCCGTATACAGACGCACAGGCGCTGGCCGAGGCCGTCCGCAGCTTGCCTGAGAACGAGGCAGCCCGGGTATCGCCTGATCTGCCCTTGCGCGCCAATCTATCGGCACGGGAAAACATCGCGCTGATTCCGCTGTATCAGAAATACCATGGCGCAGCCGAAGCCTCTCGTCAGGCACAGTCTCTACTCGACAAGCTCGGGTTCGGCAACATAGGCGACAAGCGCGACCCGGACATGAGTCCCACAGAGCGTTTTGTCACCAAGCTTGCCCGCGCGCTGATTTTGCGACGCCCGCGCCTCGTTATCGAACAACCCGGCGCGATGTTGTACGATATTCCATATCCTGCATTGATCCGCACCCTGGCCACGCGCGCGGACGGACATACCGCGAATTGGGAAGTTTTTGATTACGCATGGAACCAACCCTTGTATAACGACTGAACCATGTTCAAGAATCTGCACCTGAAGGTAGGTATTTTCATCATCACCGTGCTGGTTTTGGCACTGGGGTTTGTGGTCTATGTGCTCCACGCGCGGGGTTTCTTCGAGCTGAAGCAGCATCTGTCTCTGGCCGCCACCAGTGCCGAAGGCATTTCGCCCGGTATGCCCATCACCTTTTCCGGAATGCCTGTCGGACAAGTTACCGGGGTCAAACTCTCGGAAGCCGGCGGCATCGTGATTCAAGCTGAAATATCACAAGACGGGGCAAAATGGGTGCGCACCGACAGCAGCTTCACACTGGACAAACCGCTCGTCGGCGGCGCCAAGATCAAGGTCAACTCACCCAACCTTGCATCGCCCAGGCTGCCGGATCGCGCCACGGTGCTGCTGTTGACCTCAGACCCAACCCAGGAAATCCCGGTACTGATCGAGCGGGTCAAAAACATCCTGGCCAATGTCGAACACATTACGCGCAAGGATGGCGAGCTGAACAGCACACTGGCCAACGTCAACACCGTCACCACACGCATGACTGGCAAATACGGCGTAATCGAAGGCGTGCTGGGCAGCGAGGAAAACGCCCGCCCGCTGGTATCCAGCCTTAAAAACATTGAAAGCCTGACCAAGCGCCTGAACGAGGTATCTGCCAAGGTGGATGCCATGCTGGTCAAAACCGATCGCTGGTTGTTTGCGGCAGATGGTCTGTCCGAACAAAGCAAACAAAGCCTGGCACAGGTGCGCGCCATGCTGGTGGATGCGCAAGGCAGTCTCAAGCGCGTGGATGAACTGCTTAAGAACGCGGTGGATATCTCGGCCAATGTCAAGGACGGTACACAAGACCTGGCCAAGCTGCGCGCCGATGTGGATGACTCGGTGCGCAAAGCCAATGACCTGCTCGGCGACATCAACCGGATGTGGCCATTTGGCAAGGATGCGGAGATGAAACTCCCATGAGAAACCTGATTCCCGGCGTCCTGCTCGCCACCCTGCTCCTGTCAGCATGCAGTAGCCGCCCGCCCCAACCGGACTGGAAAAAAGACAGCGTCAGTTACGTTCAAAAATACAACAAAGCGGAGTTGAAAGGCGAAAACACACTCGCCGAACGCTATTTTGAATTAGCCTTATCCGCTGCGGCTCAGGCTGGCGGTCTGGAAGAAACTGCCCGGTTGCATCTGATCCGTTGCGCTACACGCCAGGCCAGTTTGACGTTTGCCCCCTGTCCTGCTTATCAACAGCTGACCAGGCTGGCTCCCAATGCCGAAGATGCGGCTTATCAGCGTTTCATCAACGGCGACTGGGAGGGACTGGATAGCGCCAAACTGCCTGCGCAGTACCGCGATTTCTTCTCCAGCCAGGATACGCAAAAACGCATCCAAAGCGTGGAGAAAATTGCCGACCCGCTCTCGCGTCTGATTGCCATTTCCATTGCCATCCAGCGCAAACAATCTGACCCGGCGTTGCTGAATATGGGCGCAGAAACAGCCTCCGCGCAAGGCTGGCGCAAACCCCTGCTGGTGTACCTCAAATTGCTGGAGCAACAGTCGGCAGGCGACACTTTGCAACAAGAAAGTTTGCGCGCCCGCATCAAGCTGGTTGAAGACAGCTTCCGCTAACTGGTTATTTTGGAGTTGCCCGAATGGACACACTCATACACCTCCTGCAATCCCCCTGACCCTGGTATGTGGCCGGCCCGGTCATCGGCCTGATGGTTCCGCTCATGATCTGGATTGGCAACCGCTCATTTGGCATCTCGTCCAACCTGCGGCATCTATGCGCCATTTCCCAGCCGCAATCCATCAGCGTGGAGTTTTTCAAATACAACTGGCGCGAGCACAGCTGGAGCCTGGTATTTGCCGCAGGCACAATACTGGGAGGTTTCCTGGCCGGGGTGGTATTTGCCAACCCCAACCCGGTACAGCTGTCAGTCGGGTTCTTAACCCGTTTGTCCAGCTGGAACATCCCGATCGGTGAAGGCTTTCTGCCACCCGTGCTGTTTGGCGCCTATTGGCACAGCGGCGTCATCATGTTTTTAGGTGGCTTGCTGGTGGGCTTTGGCACGCGTTATGCCAATGGCTGTACTTCCGGGCACGCCATCACCGGACTCTCCACCATGCAGGCGCAGTCGCTTTTGGCCGTAGCGGGCATCTTCGCAGGCGGCCTGATCGCGGCACATTTCATCACCCCGGGATTGATCGGGAGCATTCAGCCATGACCCGCTTTGCGCCCTATCTGTTGGCTGGCGCCCTGTTCGGTTTTACTTTGATCAAGGCCGAAGCCGCATCCTGGTATCGCATCATGGAGATGTTCCATTTTGATGCCTTTCATATGTATGGAATTCTATTTTCCGCGATTGCGACTGCCAGTATCAGCGTCTGGCTGATGCGGCGACTTGCCGGACACGCCTCGCTCGAGGGCAGCCCGATTGAAATCCCGCGCAAGGAAAAAGGCCGCTACAAGTTCGTCTTAGGCGGACTGATTTTCGGCCTTGGCTGGGGCATCATCGGCTTATGCCCCGGCCCCATCTTCGCCCTGGTCGGCATGGGTTCGATCGGCGCACTGGCTGCGCTGTTCGGCGCGCTGGCGGGAACCTGGTTCTACGGACTGCTTCGGAACCATTTGCCGGATTGATATATCCAACACACCGTCACATTGACAGCCCGCCGGGCAACGAGTAACTTCCCCGGTAAGGCTTCTGGCCTCACCCCTAATACTTCAAACTGGAGACACCGGCATGACCAAGCTTTCCCTTATCACTGCAGCCCTCTTGTCCACCACTGCCATTGGCGCACAAGCTGCCCCCGCCATGATGTCAGCCGACTGGACTGCACAAGCCTGTGAAGCATGGAACAAGGACAGCGTGCTGACCGACGGCCTGGCCGACAAATGGATCAAGAACGATAAAAATCGTGGCTACAAGATCATCCACATGTACCGTACCGACTGCGGCGACAACCACAAAACCGAGATGAGAATCATGGCCAAAGACGGCAAAGCCATGTGCGTTTATGGCGGCAAAATCCAGAATGCAAACCTGGATAAAGAAGTTGACTACCTGATGCACGCAGAAACCAAACGCTGGAATGAAATGGGTGCAGGTGAGTACGGCCCCATGAGAGCCATGGCGTTTGGCCGCCTTAAATTCGAAGGCCCAAAAATGGAGGCCATGAGCGTGATGGGCCCGTTTGAAGCCTTCCTGCGCCTGCCCGGGAAAATCCCTGCCGATCAGGCCTGCCCGAAGTAATTTCGACTGATTCGTTTGGAACAAAAAAAGCCGGGGAAACCCGGCTTTTCATTTGACACAGCGCCGGGGAAACCCGGCT
>CAYTZP010000011.1:0-11040 GCA_964442685.1 uncultured Thiobacillus sp. | reverse complement strand
AAAAAGCCGGGGAAACCCGGCTTTTCATTTGACACAGCGCCGGGGAAACCCGGCTGTTCACTGTTCACCGTTGTTCACCCTGCACCCGGCCTTAGTGCAACTGTGTCGGCGCAGAATCCGCCGCCATGCCGCTTGCCAGTTCATCCTGTGTGGCTTCGCGCACATTCACGATATTCACCACGCAAGTCGCGTTAAGCCCCGCCAATGGCGGATTACCGTCAACAGTCAACTTGCCGTCTTCGATGCTGGTCACATAAAAAGTATGCGTACCGCCTTCTTCGTTGGACATTTGCACCTGCGCGCCCACCCTGCGAAATTGCGGCGGCACATTCTCGATGTCATCCGTAAAAGTCAGCTCGGGGTCGCGCACACCGAACCCCTCTTCCGGCATCAGCACGATTTCCACTCTATCGCCCGCGCGTTTGCCCGCCACCGCCGATTCGATACTGGGCAGCAAACCGCTGTTACCGCCCTGCACATATCCTACCGGCAGGTCATGCTGCTCAACCACGTTGCCAGAAGGATCAAGAATGGAGTAAGTGATGTAAACAACCAGACCTGACTGGACGATTTGATGGCTCATTATTGGCTCCTGAACAATACCGCCATTGTCCTGTAAAACTTGTTCAGCGTCTAATCATGGACTTCTTGAGCCAGTCTTGCGGTATGCTTGCCCAACCTCATCATCGAATCTCGATATGTTGCTGACCCAACTCCCCACCTGGGAAAAACTTGCCGAACATCGCCGCAGCTGGGATGGCGTGCGTATGCGTGATTTGTTCCAGCGCAATCCAAGCCGATTCAATCATTACAGCCTGCGTCTGGATGATCTGCTGCTGGATTATTCGAAAAACCTCGTCACTGACGAAACCCTCATGCTGCTGCGCAAGTTGGCGGGCGAGGCCAATCTGCCCGCCTGGACTGAGGCCATGTTCAGCGGCGAGCAGGTGAACTTCACGGAAAAGCGCGCTGCTTTGCACACTGCATTGCGCGCGAACCCGAAAACACCGCTGATGCTTGACGCGCAAGACGTGATGCCCGAGGTGCGCCGTGTGCTGGAGCAGATGCGCAAATTCAGCCATGCCGTGCGCGAAGGCCGCTGGCGCGGCCATACCGGCAAAATCATCACGGACATCGTCAATATCGGCATCGGCGGCTCGGATCTTGGCCCCAAAATGGCCTGCCGGGCGCTCAGACCCTACGGGAACGCGCGCTTGCAAATGCATTTTGTTTCCAACATTGACCCTAACCATATCAGCGACACGCTTTCTGCGCTTAACGCCGAATCCACGCTGTTTATCGTTTCGTCAAAATCCTTTACCACCATCGAAACCCTGTCCAACGCCAGAATAGCGCGACGCTGGCTGGTAGAGCGCCTGGGATCGGAACTTGCCGTCAGCCGTCACTTTGTAGCCGTATCCACGCACCGTGAAGCGGTAAAAGCATTCGGCATCGACCCTGAAAACATGTTCGAATTCTGGGACTGGGTTGGCGGGCGTTACTCGCTATGGTCTTCCATCGGTCTGCCGATCGCGCTGTTCATCGGCATGAGTGGATTTGAGACCATGCTGGCAGGCGGGCGCGAAATGGACAACCATTTCCGCACAGACCCGATCCAGAGTATGCCGGGCACACTGGCCTTGCTGTCTGTCTGGTATCAGCATTTTTGGGGTGCGCCAAGCCATGCGGTACTGCCCTATGACATTCACCTTGCCAAGCTGCCGCCCTACCTTCAGCAGCTATGCATGGAGTCCAACGGCAAAAGCACTTCCAGGCTGGGCGAGAAGGTCGATTACCCTACCGGCGAAATTGTCTGGGGCGAGCCTGGATCAAACGGGCAGCACGCTTTTTTTCAGTTACTGCATCAGGGCACACGCTTCATCCCGACGGACTTTTTGCTTGGCGCCACCACCAGCCACCCCTATGACGGTCTGCACCAAATGCTGGTTGCAAACTGTTTTGCCCAGTCCGAGGCACTGATGCTGGGCAAAACCGAGGCCGAAGCAGCCGAGGAACTCCACGCAGAAGGTGCGGACGAAGAAACCATCCGCCTGCTACTGCCGCACAAGATTTTTCCCGGCAACAAACCTTCCAACACCCTGCTTTATCAAACGCTTGACCCGCGCACCCTGGGACGCATCGTGGCAATGTACGAACACAAAACCCTGGTACAAAGCGTGCTGTGGGGCATCAATCCGTTTGACCAATGGGGTGTGGAAATCGGCAAACGCCTGGCCGGCGTGCTCATGCGCGAATTGGCTGAAGGCCAGCCCATCAGCGGGCACGACGCTTCAACCAATGGCCTGTGCGCACACTATCAGGCTTTGAAAGGTGGCAATATCAGTACCTGACCAACACGCGGTAGCTGAGCGCGGTCTTGCCTTCGGCTGGTACGTTGATGTTCCACACCGCCGCGTTGGAGGCAGCCTTGGTGTGCGCATGGGACTCGGACTGCATCTGCCAGTCGCCCGGCATGGGTTCCACCACTTTCACCGTGACGGGTTCTTTTTTCGCATTCTTGATGACGATTTGATAGGCGCTTTCAAACACATAGTTATAGCGCGAGGCGCCGGATAATTTCTTGAAGTCGGTCTGCTTGCGATCCGCCGTCACGTCAAACGCATCGCCCAGCTTCAACCTCACGGTTTCATTCTTGGGTGTATGGTCAATGCGGTCTTCGCCAATAAACTGGGCATTGCCCTTGCTGTCCTTCTTGTACACGCGGACGATGCCTTTGGGTAAGGGAATGCCCAGGCCATCGCCTTTGTTGGTGAACTCGACAAACACGCCCGCCTTCATTTTCTGCCCCAGTTCGCCGTACTGGCCGGAGTAGTAGTAATTCTGCCCTTCCAGCAGCAATTCTTTTTTTACCGGCACGGATGAAGCGCTCATCAGCGCCACCTGTTTGGTCTGGTTTTCGGCAATCGTGGTCGGCCGCTCCAGCGTGTACAGGTGGTATTCAAACAGCGCCTCCTGCGACATCCCGGCTGCGTCCGCCATGGTGGCCTTGGCCATCATCGGCGCCGGGCGTCCGCGCGCAAACTCCTCCTGCACACGATTCACATCACCTGCCACCAGTTGCAATCTGGCGTTGGGATAAGCCGCACCGCTCTGATTAGTCAGCGTGACCCAGCCGCTCATGTCCAGGCGATCGTCTTTTTCACTCAGTTCGGCCACATAGTCGGCCTTCCACGACAGGCCGCCGGTGAGATAAGACAACTCCAGGTTTTGCTCGCCTGCCCTGGCGTTGGACAGGGTAATCACCAGCGTCGGCTTGTCGCGCAAATTCTCCGGCACGCCGGAAAACGCAATCCGCCCCGGTGCGCCGGTTTCGATGCGATCGGCAAATTTCAGCACAGTGCCGCCGTTGGTGGCCAGCACGGTTGCGGTTTCGCGCTTCTCGGCGCCCGTGGCGGGATTGACACTGATCACCGTGACTTCTTTGCCGACATATTTTTCCAGCAGTTTTTGCGGGGTGAGCAAATCAAAATCGAAATTCTGCTCGGTCAGCCGGAACCCAAGAGGATTGGAAACATTGCGCAGCAAGGCGGTTTCAGGCCGCATTTGCGCGGAAACTTCACGCCAGGCCAGTTGATTTCTATCCTTGTCCAGCCTGAGCTTGCGGCTGTCTTTCACCAAAGCCAGATTGTCGTTGTAAATGGTAACGGCCACCTCGCGCTGATCCGCCCGGGTGGTGAGCTTTTCAGCAACGGCTCTATCCACATTCGACATTGCACCCATCGGCGCAAGCATTCCGGCTGCAATCAGCCCGGTGAGTAGTTTTTTGTTTGGCATGGTGTTGTCTCCAGGTTTTGCAATCACATTGGGTTGGCACCGCTACTCAAGGTTCCCGTAGCTTTGTAAAAACAGCATTGTAAAAAAACCTTCTCTGTCTGAAGTGTAATGGCATGATAACGCTTGAGCGGAACAGACAAACAGCCCACAACATGGTCACACACAATACCGGCGGCGGCATTGATACCAACAACCTCAGCACGCCAGTCGTGACGCGCGTCTCCGGTTCGGATGCAAAACCCGTGCGCGAGGAAGAACTGCGCAACCGGTTTCTGAGTTTTGAGCCGATTTTCGACCGCAGGGGGCAAGTCGTAGCGCGTGAGCTGGTTTTGCGCGGCGTGGCATCAGCCAAGCTGCCAATCGAAATCCAGCGCATGAATGAAGACATGCTGCTGACCGGGCTGTACTCCTTGATCCAGGACAACCTGATTGGCGAGCAGGCTTTGCTGGTTCAGGTCAGCCGCGATGTGCTGCTTTCCGATGCCCTGCCGCAGTTAAACCAGCCTGCCATTGTGTGGACGCTGACCTCGCCCGATGTCAAAACCATCGCCCACGCACGCACGCTTGCGGACTCACACAACATGCGCTTTTGCCTGAACGGGGCACTCCCAGACAACACACCGGTCGGCCTGGCGTTCCACCGCTTTGATGCGGGCGGCTATGCAGATCCTGCGAGCAGGCAGCGCATTGTCCGCAATATCCAGCACGAACACGAGCTAGAGCGCTGGCCTGATGGCAAACAGCCCACCTGGTTTATGGGTGAATACTTCACCGGTCAACGCTCACAGAAAAGCAGCCGGCCTGAAGTCGAACTGCGGCTGGAACTGGCCACCGTGGCGGCTCGCCAGTCCTTATCCAGCCTGATCCAGTTCGTGCGTCTGAATCCTGCCCTGGAACCGCAAATGCTGCGCATTGCCCACTCTGCTGCGGGCGGGCTGAGCCAGAAAACCGACAGCTGCGCGCACGCCTTGATCCGCTTGGGTGGCGAACGTGCGCAGCGCGTGGGCGTCCTCACTGCGCTGGCTGGCAGCCGCATTACTGCAGACAATCGACTTTACGCCCAGGTTGCGCTCAGCCGCAGCCTGTTAATGGGCAAACTCGGCCTGCTCAGCCCACAGGTTGAAGACCCCGCCCAGGCCGCCGAAGCCGGCTTGTTTTCAACCTTCCCTGCGGCGTTTTCGCTCGGCGTCAACCAACTGTATCGCCGCATTGGTTTGCAGCGCATGGTGTATGAAAGCCTGGCCGGACAGGACACCGCAATCAAAAAACTGCTGCATCTGGCGCACGCCTGCGAACACAATCGCAGTGCAGACATTTCCCATCTGGCAAAAGAACTGGAAATTCCGCTGGAAAGTATCTCCCCGGCGCACCTGGAATCGCTGGTCGCGGCGGAGGATATGGGTTCGCAGTTCATCTGAACCCGTTCCCAAGTAAAATCACGGTTTTGCCGCATCTGGTTCTTACCGTGACTCCGACTCTTGTTTTTGATATTGAAACCATTCCGGACACTGCCGGATTTTCCCACCTGAATGATCTGCCGCCCGGCGTGCCGGATTCCGAACTGGCCGAAACCGCGCTACTCCAGCGCCGCCAGGCCACCGGCAGCGATTTTCTACCGCATTACATGCACCGTGTGGTGGCCATTTCCTGCGCCCTGCGCATGGGCGACCAGTTCCGCGTGTGGACGCTGGGGCGGGCGGCCGAATCCGAGAAAGACATCATCCAGCGTTTTTACGACGGCATCGAAAAATACACTCCGCAACTCATCTCGTGGAACGGCGGCGGCTTCGACCTGCCGGTGCTGCACTATCGCGGGCTGATGCACAGCGTGACCGCGCCGCGCTACTGGGATCAGGGTGAAGACGACAAAGACTTCAAATGGAACAACTACATCAGCCGCTATCACAGCCGCCATCTGGATTTGATGGATCTGCTGGCGCTATACCAGCCACGCGCCAATGCGCCGCTGGATCAGCTGGCAAAACTGTGCGGCTTTCCAGGCAAGCTGGGCATGGACGGCAGCCGGGTCTGGGATGCGTTCCAGGCCGGCAAGCTGGCCGAGATTTGCGACTACTGTGAAACCGATGTGGTGAATACGCATCTGCTGTTTTTGCGCTTTGAACACATGCGCGGCTCGCTCACCACCGAGGCGTATCACTTTGAGACCGCCAAAGTCCGTGCGGCGCTGCAAGCCTCTGAAGGCGCGCACTGGCAGGAATACCTTGCCGCCTGGAAGGAATAAGCATGGCGGTATTCATCGAAGCCCTCGACCACGAGGGCCACGGCATATGCCGCGTGGACGGCAAAGCCACCTTTGTCGATGGTGCGCTGCCGGGTGAAACGGCGGAGATTTCCGTATTCCGCAAACACCCCAAATACGACAGCGCCAACGCAACAAAAATACTCAAATCCAGCAGCCAGCGCGCCACGCCCAAGTGCGTGCATTATGGGCGCTGCGGCGGTTGCGCGCTTCAGCATCTGGAAGTCAGCGCGCAGGTCGCGGCCAAACAACGCATCCTGGAAGACAACCTCAGCCGCATCGGCAAGGTGCGCCCCGAGATCATTTTGCCTGCATTGTACGGACCATCTTGGGGCTACCGTCACCGCGCGCGCTTCTCGGTCAAGCGCGTGGACAAGAAAGGTGGCTCACTGGTCGGCTTTCACGAAAAGAAATCCTGGTTCATTGTGGACATGCACACCTGCGAGGTGCTGCCGCCCCATGTCGCCGCGATGCTCATGCCCATGCGCGAGCTGATTCCGCAACTGTCCAATTCCGACCGCGTGCCGCAAATCGAACTGGCCGTGGGCGAAACTTCCACGGTGCTGGTGTTTCGTCTGCTCACACCCTGGAACGAGCAGGACAGGGACATCGTGCGCAAATTTGCCGACGCGCATCGGGTGCATATCTGGGTGCAATCCAAAGGCCCGGATACCGCCGTGCCCTACTACCCGGAAGACAGCGGCCTCTTGCAATACGGCCTGCCCGAATTCAACGTCGTCCATCCCTTCCGCCCCACCGAATTCACCCAGGTCAACCCGCACATCAACCGCATTCTGGTGCATCGCGCCATCCAGATGCTGGCTCCCAAACCAAACGAACGCATCGCTGATTTCTTCTGCGGCCTTGGCAACTTCACCCTGCCCATCGCCCGCTCCGGTGCGAAAGTCGTCGGCATCGAAGGCAGCAAGGGGCTGGTTGCCCGCGCTCAGGAAAACGCACGATTCAATGGCCTGGGTAACGTCGAATACGCGGTCGATAACCTGTTTGAAATGACGCCCGAGAAATTCGCCGCGCTCGGTCACTTCGACAAAATCCTCATCGACCCGCCGCGCGATGGTGCCATGGAACTGGTCAAATCCCTGCCGCAAGACAACCCGCCCAAGCGCATCGTGTACATATCCTGCAACCCCGCCACCCTGGCGCGGGATACGGAAGTGCTGTGTCACGTCAAAGGCTACACGCTCAAGGCCGCTGGCGTTGCCAACATGTTCCCGCACACCGCGCATGTGGAATCCATTGCAGTGTTTGAGCGTTAGGGCAATTTTCGCGGACATTCGTCGCGAAAACTTTCTGGCGCCTATCCCCCGCTCAGCGCCTGAAAAACATACAGCGTCCCGTCTTCCGGCACATGATCGGAAAGGGTCTTGCGGTCTATTACCAGGGTGTTATTGACGCTGAGACTGACATGCCGACGCAGCGCGCCGCGTTCGTCAAGCACGTAATCGGTAAAACCCGGGGCGATCTCGTTGACCGCACGCAGAACCTCGGCCACCGATCCTGCCGGCACACGGATTGCGCGGTTCTCAAGCATGGGAAAGTACCGGTATAGGTGAGGCGTGATTTCCACGGTAGGCATGGCTTCAACCAAACCGCACCGAATACACCGGCGGAAAATGGTTGCCCAGGCACTGCCAGGTTTCACCCCGGTCTTCCGAAAGATAGACGTTACCGGTCGTGCTGCCGAAGCAGAGGCGGTCACCCGCCACATCCAGGCCGTGCCTGAACACGATGTCGTAGGCGTGTTCCTGCGGCAAGCCGGTTCTAAACGTTTGCCAGGACTGGCCCCCGTCGCTTGTTCTTGCCACGCACAAGCCGCCACCGATGGCCATGCGCTCGGCATCCGCCCGCGCCGGCACCACCCAGGCGGTGCGTCCGTCCTGCGCATCCACCGCGATGGGAAAGCCGAAATGCACGCCCACCTCGGGCTGGCTGACCTTTTTCCAGCTCTGCGCGCCATCCTGGCTGTAAAACACGCCGCAGTGATTCTGCTGCCAAAGATGCTCCGGCTGTGCGGTGCAACCCGCCACAAAATGCGGATCGTGCCCCCACTCGGATTCGGGATCGGGCATGTAGTCATTCAGCAGGCCACGGTTGCGGCTGCGCCAGCTTTGGCCTCCGTCGGTGGTCTCCAGCACGCCAGCCGATGAAACCGCCACATGAAGATGATCTGGGTTGCGCGGGTCAATCACGATGGAATGGATGCCCGGCTCGAATACGCCGTAGTCAATGCTGGCCGGGGTACCAAACCAGCGGTTCTCGCTCGTGGCATCTCCGGCAAACAGGTCGCCGCCCCGGCTTTCGTGATCCCACAGGGAGCGGTTGAGCGCCCAGCTGTCACCGCCATCGTCGCTGACGAACAGCCCGCCGGGTATGGTGCCGGCGTAAAGCCTGCCGGGCTGTGCGGCTGTGCCAAAGGCCAGCGACCAGATTTTGAATACGGCGGCATCGGCATATTCGGGCTGACCTGCGGGCGCCAGCGGATCGAACCCCGGCTTGGGCAGCACTTTGACAATGTAGCGCGCGCCTTCCGGGTACTTCAGGGACAACACGTCCTGCCAGGTTTTGCCGCCATCGCGCGAGCGCGACAGCTTGGGCCCCCAGTGACCATGATCCAGCGAAGCCCAGAGCGTGCCATCGCGCGGATCGCGCGCCGCGTAGCAGACAGGAACGCCTGCGTGTTCAATGGTACGCGGACGCCAGCCGGACGATGTGCGATCCAGGATGACCGTTCCCTTGCGCGTGCCAAGCAAAATCATGTCAGACATGTTTACCCCATTCCTTATGCTCGCCGGCTTGCCAGTATAGCTGGCGCTTTAACCTAGAAACCGCAGTTGGACGCACTCGATGGTGCGTTCAGACGGGTGACTGCTGCGAAGCAACGACGCGCAAGGCTTATGCCTGCAAGGAGGTGCGACAAAAGCAGGCGCTCGGCTGGGCGTGCCAGCGGGTGCGTAGCGGACTCACCCATAGGGTGAATCCAATCGAAAGCAGGAAACTCAAGGTACATGGGCTTCTTCCAGGGGTGGCAAGCGGTCAACTGCGGTTTTTAGGTTTAAGGTCTGCGCATGTATCCACGACATACCCTGCCCGCCCCGCAATATCTCATGAGGTCTCAGAAAGTTGAGGCTGTACCTCGCATGCGAAACCGTCCGACTCAAGCCACAATGACAATGTTTGAATCGTGTGGTTGATAAAAAAAAGCGGGGCACGTATGCCCCGCGTTGCAGAATACTTCAGACAGCGAACCGCTCCGGGGTTTCCGGAGGGTTGCTGAATGCCGTAGAGCTAGTGGCGGATACCCGGCGCGTTGATTTTCAGACCCGCGTTGAGCGAATTCAGGTAAAGCTCGATATCGCCATACTCAATTGCATCGGGTGTTAGCTCATTGGCGCGAATCGCCACATTGCACCACTGGAAGCGTTTGCGGATGTCCCATATTTCGCTGCGGCTGGTACGCCAGGTCGGGAAATGCGGTGTCTGACCCTTCACCTCGGTCAGGTACTGGCCGCGAATCCAGCGATTGGCCGCCTTGTCATGGCAATCCATGCAGGCAAAGTTGAGCTGGCCGACCTTGCGATACATCAGATCCTTGCCGCGGGCAGCCGCCTCTTTCGCGCCGGGCGACTTGACATCAACCTTGATGGGCGTGCCATTGGCCAGGTTTTTCATATAGATGGCCAAGGCCACATTCTCATTACTTTGCATCGGATAATCCGTGGCCATGGTTGCCCGTCCGTGGCGGGTGATGAATTCCTCGACATTCAGCACCTTTTTCATGCGCGCATCATATTTCGGCATATTGGCCGCCCATCTCTTGAATGATTTTTCAGGCTTGGCGTGGCACGTAGCGCAAGATCTGCCATTGGCACCAGGTTGTGAGAAAAGTCGCTTGCCCCGGTCGAAGGCATCCATGGCCGAGTTGACCATGGGATCGAGATTGTCACGCGTCTCAACCGGTACGGGTCGGGTAGCCGGATTCTCGAAGTCGTCCTTGAACTTGTGGGGCTCTTTGAGCGTTTTCATAAAGGCCACCATGTCTTTGATTTCTTCAACTGTAAACAGTTTGTTGGTGCCCCATGGCGGCATGACAGATTCCGGATTCACGCTTCGGGGATCGTAGATGTAATTGAATATCCACTGATCGTCGCGCCCCCAGGTTGCGTAGGTGGATAGATCCGGGCCGACCGCACCGGGCAGGGAAGGCGTTTTCGGGCCCATGACATGGCAGGCCACGCAACTGCCGCCGCGCGAACGGTCAAACGCCAGTCTGGCGCCCTTTTCCGGATCGCCTGTTACCGGACCGTCAAGTTTTGGAGGGGGAGCATAAGGCGGAGACGCCTTGTTCGATAGCGTGTCGTATTCCTTCCAGTCAGCTGAGGGCCAGCCAGCGTAACGCGTCCAGGCTTCACCCGAATAGGCGGGTTTTTCCATTTCGATGGGAGCATCCTTGGCCTTGGTGACTTTGCTCTTGGCTTCGGCCTCGGACCAGACCGCGCCACCCGCCATCAGCACAATGGCGGATGAAAGCGACAGGGCAATTCCAAGATTATGGGGTGAAACACTTCGCGTATTGCGTAAAGACATACTGGTCTCCTCGTATTGATGTCATTTTTGCAAGCCAGATGCGATAACGCCGCCCAGGCAGGTGCAAACCGTTGATAACCCCATCAAGTAATGGCACTCGATTTGATATTGCTACAGCCCTCACAACCAACAACAGGTTTCGCGATGTTGGCAAAGTGACAGACAAAAGTGGCAAAACAGCTTGCCCGCTCATTCTAGATGTAAATCTTGTAAAAAAAAGATAGTCTTTATTGACCAGAACGAGAGATTACCCAACCACTAAATCCCCAGTCTTGCAGGTTTTTCATGACCCTCTCGCTCCCCTCAACACCTTGATCTGAAATAGCGTATTTCTTTCATCCTCCTCCAGCGCCTGTTTGATGTGCGAGACGGTGGCGCGG
>CAYTZP010000010.1:0-43984 GCA_964442685.1 uncultured Thiobacillus sp. | reverse complement strand
AATCGTCCCCGGACACCAGGTAAATCAAGTGATTCGACACCCGCGTTCGCCGGTGTGACGGGTTTTCGTGGGGCCCGGGCATGGGTACGCCTTGGCCTGCCTGTTGAGCGTGTCGCGACGCCCCGTTCCAAGCGGTGCGCAGAACCGAACCCTCAGCGCCGGATCGCCCGCCAGCCGATGTCGCGCCGCATCTGCCGGCCAGGGAAAGTGATCCGCTCGGCGACCTCGTAGGCGCGCGCCTGGGCGATCCGGACGGTGTCGCCCAGTGCCGTGACACACAGAACACGGCCGCCGGAGGTGACCGTCTGGCCCTCGCGGCGGGCAGTGCCAGCATGGAACACATGCGCATCCTCCTCGTCGCGGGCGTCGAGCCCGGTGATGACATCGCCTTTCCTCGGCGAGTCCGGGTAGCCCGCAGCGGCAAGCACCACGCCGAGCGCGACACGGCGGTCCCATTCCGCCTCGACCCGGTCGAGCCGGCCGTCCAGCGCGGCCTCGACGAGCAGCGAGAAATCGCTCTTGAGGCGCATCATGATCGGCTGGGTCTCGGGATCGCCGAAACGGCAGTTGAATTCGAGCACGCCCAGGCGGCCATCGCCGCCGATCATCACGCCGGCATAGAGGAATCCGGTGTAGGGGGCGCCTTCGGCCTTCATGCCGGCCACCACCGGGCGGATCACCTCGCGCAGGATGCGTGCGTGCAACTCGGGGGTCACCACCGGCGCCGGAGAGTAGGCGCCCATGCCGCCGGTGTTGGGACCTTCGTCGTTGTCCAGCAGGCGCTTGTGGTCCTGGCTGGTGGCCATGGGCAGTACATGCTCGCCATCGACCATGACGATGAAGCTGGCTTCCTCGCCTTGCAGGCATTCCTCGATCACCACCCGGGCGCCGGCCGCGCCGAATGCATTGTCAGCCAGCATCCGGTCGATGGCGGCGTGCGCCTCGTCCTTCGATTGCGCCACCACCACGCCCTTGCCGGCGGCCAGGCCGTCGGCCTTCACCACGATGGGCGCGCCCTCGGCCTCGATGTAGGCGTGCGCGGCGGCGGCGTCGGTGAAGGTGCAGTATTTCGCCGTCGGGATGCCGTACTTGACCATGAACTGCTTGGCGAAATCCTTCGAGGCCTCAAGCTGGGCGGCGGCACGCTCCGGCCCGAAGATGCGCAGGCCGGCGGCGCAAAATGCATCGACGATGCCGGCGGCGAGCGGCGCCTCGGGGCCAACCACGGTGAACGCGACCTCTTCCCGCCGGGCAAACCCGATCAACTCGGAAAAGTCGGCAAGATCGATGTTTTCCAGGCCCGGCTCGGACGCCGTGCCGCCGTTGCCGGGG
Organism: uncultured Thiobacillus sp.; assembly: GCA_964442685.1. GTDB lineage: Bacteria > Pseudomonadota > Gammaproteobacteria > Burkholderiales > Thiobacillaceae > UBA6918. Next base: position 42,652 of record CAYTZP010000010.1, on the reverse strand, counting down.
GCGACAAAGACCTTCTGGATGCGTGGGCTTTGCGCCAGCTTCCAGGCCAGGGCGTGCTCGCGGCCGCCGGAACCGATGACGAGTAGTTTCATGGTTTGTTTCCCTCTTTCGGCGGGCCTTCAGCAATGAAACCGATGGGACGTCGTTTTGTCTCGGGTGCTTTCATCAGTTGCCGCAAGGCATCGAAGACCACTTTGAATTGTTCGTCGTACTGTTGCTCAAGCTGGTCGAGCCGCTCCGCCAGCGCCCTGTTCTCGGAGAGCATGCGGCGCAGACGGACAAAGGCACGCATGATTTCGATGTTGACCTGGACGGCGCGAGGGCTGCGCAGCACGCTGGACAGCATGGCTACACCTTGCTCGGTGAAGGCATAGGGCGGGATGCGGGCGCCACCCCAACTTGAAGTCACAACTTGTGACTTCAAGTCGACCCATTCAGGCTTGCTGAGCTGGAACATGAAGTCGTCAGGGAAACGCTCAATGTTGCGCTTGACGGCTTGCATCAACACTTTGGGTTCGACTCCGTACAAGGCCGCCAGATCGCTGCTCAGCATCACCCGCTGATGGCGGATGAAGACGATGCGGTCTTGCAACTCAGGTGCGCCGGGCAGGGCCATCGATCAATGCCTGAAATGCCGCATCCCGGTGAACACCATGGCCATGCCGTGCGCGTCGGCGGCGGCGATGACTTCCTCGTCGCGCATCGAGCCGCCGGGCTGGATGACGGCCTGGATGCCGGCCTGGGCGGCGTTGTCGATGCCGTCGCGGAACGGGAAGAATGCATCCGAGGCCATGACCGAGCCGGGCACTTTGAGGCCGGCGTGTTCGGCCTTGATGGCGGCGATGCGGGCGGAGTTGACGCGGCTCATCTGGCCGGCGCCGACGCCGATGGTCATGTTGTCCCTGGCGTATACGATGGCGTTGGACTTGACGTACTTGGCGACGCGCCAGGCGAACAAGAGGTCGCGCATTTCGGCTTCGGTCGGGGCGCGCTTGGTCACGACCTTGATTTCATGGGTCAGGGCCAGGTCGGCCTCCTGCACCAAGAGGCCGCCGTTGACGCGCTTGAAGTCGAGGCGCTTGCCGGGCTCGGCCGGCCATTGACCACACTCCAGGACGCGCACGTTCTTCTTGGCGGCGGCGATCTCGACGGCGGCGGCGCTCACCTTGGGGGCGATGATGACCTCGACGAACTGGCGTTCGACGATGGTCTTCATGGTCTCGGCGTCGAGTTCGCCGTTGAAGGCGATGATGCCGCCAAAGGCCGATTCGGGGTCGGTCTGGTAGGCGCGGTCGTAGGCCTCCAGCAGGTTCTTGCCATACGCAACCCCACACGGATTGGCGTGCTTGACGATGACGCAGGCCGGGGCGGCGTCGAACTGCTTGACGCATTCCAGCGCGGCGTCGGCGTCGCCGATGTTGTTGTAACTGAGTTCCTTGCCCTGCAGCTGCTTTGCGGTGGCGATGCTGGCTTCCTTGGCGCCTGCTTCCACATAGAAGGCGGCGTTCTGGTGTGGGTTCTCGCCGTAGCGCATACCCTGCGCCTTCTGGAATTGCAGGTTGATGGTGCGCGGGAAGTCCGATTCTTCTACCAGCTTGCCAAAGTGATTGGCGATGGCGCCGTCGTAGGCTGCCGTGTGTTCGAAAGCCTTGATGGCGAGCGAGAAGCGGGTGTTGCCAGTCACAGCACCACCGTTAGCTTTCATTTCCGCGATGATCTTGGCGTAGTCCGCCGGGTCGGTCACGATGGTGACGAAAGCGTGGTTCTTGGCAGAAGAACGCACCATGGCCGGACCGCCGATGTCGATGTTCTCGATGGCGTCTTCCAGGGTGCAGCCGGGCTTGGAGACGGTCTGCACAAAGGGGTACAGGTTCACGCATACCAGATCGATATTGCCGATGCCATGTTTTTGCATGGTGGCAACATGTTCGGACAGATCACGCCGACCGAGGATGCCGCCGTGGACTTTCGGGTGCAGGGTCTTGACGCGACCGTCGAGCATTTCCGGGAAGCCGGTGTAATCGGAAATTTCGATGACCTTGAGACCGTTGTCAGCCAGCATTTTTGCCGTGCCGCCGGTAGAGATGATCTCCACGCCCTGAGCAGCAAGCTCGCGGGCAAAATCAAGAATGCCGGACTTGTCCGACACGCTGATGAGTGCGCGTTCGATTTTCATGATGAATAGAAATGAAAGAAATTAATTTAACGTGCAACACGCGAAGCGTGCCCCTGTCCTCCTCTCCCGCTTGCGGGGGAGGGCGGGGTGGGGGAACGGACACGGCGCACAGGGGTTTCATAAGGGGCGGCGGCGCTCGCCATGTCCGTTAATCAGACAGGCCGTACTGCTTGAGCTTCTTGCGCAAGGTATTGCGGTTGATGCCAAGCATGTCGGAAGCGCGGGTCTGGTTGCCCTCGGCCTTGTCCAGGATGTAGGCCAGCAACGGTTTCTCCAGCGCCTGGACAGCCATCTCGTAGATACAGGTCGGGTCTTCGCCGTCCAGATCCTTGAAATAGCGGTTTAATGACTTGCGCACACAGGCGGCAAGTTCGTTTTCCTCAATCACACTACTACTCCCTTGTTGAGCGCCTCCGCCAGGCGTCCCGTTATGCGGCCAGTTCTACCGGCTCATTCTCATATTGCAGATAATTGCTGGCGCGCGCCGCCTGCGCGAAAAACTCGTCCACTGCAGCAAGTTGTTCCTGCACGCTTTCCAGCTGATTCATACGGTGACGAAAGCTGCTGGCGTTGACCAGCCCCTTGGTGTACCAGGAAATATGCTTGCGCGCGACGCGCAGGCCGGTCAGCTCGCCATAAAACCCGTACAAATCTTCCAGATGGGCGCGCATCACGCGATGGATTTCACAGACTTCCGGCGGCGGCAAATGCCGTCCGGTTTTCAAATAGTGTTCGATTTCACGGAATATCCACGGCCGTCCCTGCGCGGCGCGACCGATCATCACCGCATCCGCGCCAGCATATTCCAGCACGAATTTGGCTTTTTCCGGCGTGGTGATGTCGCCGTTGGCAATCACTGGAATGCTGGCCGCCGCCTTGACCGCCTTGATGGTGTCATATTCGGCATGGCCGGTGTAGCCGCAGGCGCGCGTGCGGCCATGAATGGCCAGCGCCTGAATGCCTGCATTCTCGGCAATTTCCAGGACACGCAATGCGTTCTTGTGTTCACGATCCCAACCGGTGCGGATTTTCAGCGTCACCGGCACGTCGGGCACGGCTTTCACCACGGCATTGAGAATGCGATCGACCAGCACCTCATCCTGCAACAAGGCAGAACCGGCCATGACATTGCACACTTTTTTGGCCGGACAGCCCATATTGATGTCGATGATCTGCGCGCCACGGTCGGCATTGTATTTTGCCGCTTCGGCCAGCATGGCCGGATCCGCCCCCGCAATCTGCACGGAAATGGGATCGACCTCGCCCTCATGATTGGCGCGGCGCTGGGTCTTGCTGCTGCCATACAGCAGCGAGTTCGACGTGACCATTTCCGACACGGCCATGCCCGCCCCCAGCGTTTTGCAAAGCTGGCGGAAAGGCCGATCCGTTACGCCCGCCATGGGCGCGACAATCAGATTGTTCTTGAGGAGGTGGGAACCAATACGCATAAGAGTGCGATTTTACCGCTTTGCCGAGTTGCGCGGAACATTGAAGGCGCTTATTTTTTAAGCAGTATCGGTTTGTGTGGCCAAGTGACTGATTTTTTACAATGTGCTGATAAATATGCGGTTTTGGCGTCTATCTCCTCTGTTAGCATGGCAACGCGACATTGTTGCAATTCGCCATTTCAACACTAACGAGGAGACTAAAAAATGGGAATGTTGTCTGAATTCAAAGAGTTTGCGGTTAAAGGCAATGCCATCGATCTGGCTGTCGGCGTCATCATAGGTGCCGCATTTGGAAAAATTGTCGATTCCATCGTGGGCGATCTCATCATGCCCATTGTGGGCGCAATTTTTGGCGGACTGGATTTCAGCAGTATGTTCATTGCCCTGAAAAGCGTGCCGCCAGAGGTGGCCATGAATCTGGCTGACTTGAAAAAAGCCGGTATCCCGGTGTTTGCCTATGGTCAATTCATCACTGTGCTGGTGAACTTTGTCATTCTGGCTTTCATCATCTTCATGATGGTCAAGCAGCTTAATCGCCTCAAGCAAACGCCGCCGCCCGTGCCCGCTGCTGAACCCCCGACACCCGAAGATATTCAGCTCTTGCGTGAAATCCGCGATAGCCTGAAAAAATAATGTCGTAAATTAGCAACTTCTAATACTTTTTTACAACACGCTGTTCTGCCGGGTACTGGTTACCCGGTTTTTTTTCGCCTAAAATTCGGGTCGAGGTAACCCAAATGAAATCCCAGGCATTTACGATCGCGCTCTTGTTGTTGGCTGCCAGCCAATCGCTACAGGCATCTCCCCCATCGGGGCAGGGGCTGCGTTTACTGCTGGGCGATGGCGAGATGGCGATGGGCGTGGATCCGCTTGCAGGCGGCACATATGCTGCGCCAGGCAGCCTTAACCTGAACTTTTCTCAGCCCATTGGCACCTATACCAACTTTTTTGGCAGCCTCAGCCATGCCAGCCAGAGCGCGCTATCAGGTATGGGCGAGGTCAGCGTGACCGCTTTTCAGGGCGGTATTGAATGGTTTTTTGGTCAACAGCAAAAAATGCAGTGGTTTTTGCTGGGGGGCATGGGTGGGGTGCTGGTGAATGATGCCAACAAGGGTGATGTTACTTCACCTGTTGTCTCATTCGGGCTGGGGCAGAATTGGGCGATCAATACCCATGATGCACTGCGCTGGGAGTTGCGTGCCAATCAGTCGCTTGCCGATGACCACGGACTGCCTAACTGGACGCCGGTCAATTTTCAGGCCATCTTCACCTACCAGTGGGGTGATTGAGCGGCGCTCAGTGCGCGGCTTCCCAGTTTGATCCGCTGCCAACCTCGGCTTTCAACGGTACGTTTAATTGCGCTACGCCGGCCATAAGTTGCGGCAGGCGGGTTTTCACCAGCGCCAATTCGGCTTCCGGCACCTCCAGCACCAGTTCGTCGTGCACCTGCATGATGAGCATGCTGGAGAGGCTTTCCGCATCCAGCCAGTTCTGCACCGCAATCATGGAAAGTTTGATGAGATCCGCCGCCGTGCCCTGCATGGGCGCGTTGATGGCCGCGCGTTCGGCGCCCTGGCGACGGGCAGGATTCTTGCTGTTGATTTCCGGCAGATACAGCCGCCGCCCGAATACGGTTTCGACATAGCCAATTGAGCGTGCCTGTTCGCGGGTGCGTTGCATGTAGTTCGCCACGCCGGGATAGCGCGCAAAGTAACGGTCGATGTAGGCCTGCGCGGCGCTGCGTTCGATGTTGAGATTGGCGGCCAGGCCAAACGCCGACATGCCGTAGATGAGGCCGAAGTTGATGACCTTGGCCATGCGCCGCTGGTCGCTGCTGACCTCCTCCAGCGCCACGCCAAACACCTCGGCGGCGGTGGCAGTATGGATGTCGCGGTCTTCGGCAAAGGCGCGCAGCAAGCCCTCGTCGCCGGACAGGTGCGCCATGATGCGCAATTCAATTTGCGAATAATCCGCAGACACGATGGCTGAACCCGACGGCGCGATGAAGGCTTCGCGAATGCGGCGGCCTTCTGCGGTTCTGACTGGAATGTTCTGCAAATTGGGATCGGAACTCGACAGTCGCCCGGTCACCGCCGTGGCCTGCGAATAGCTGGTATGCACGCGTCCGGTATGCGGATTAATCATCTGCGGCAACTTGTCGGTGTAGGTCGATTTGAGCTTGGCCATGCCGCGATAATCGAGAATGGCGCGCGCGATGGGATGATCCAGCGCCAGCTGTTCCAGCGTTTCCTCGTCGGTGGAGGGCGCGCCGCCGGGGGTTTTCTTGATGACCGGCAGGCCTTTTTGCGTGAACAGGATTTCGCCGATCTGCTTGGGCGAAGCCAGGTTGAACGGCTGCCCGGCTTCCTGATACGCGCGCTGCTCCAGTTCCAGCATTTTCTTGCCAAGTTCGTCACTTTGCACCGCCAGCAAGGCACGATCCAGTAACACGCCATTGCGCTCCATACGGAACAGCACTTCGGCGGAAGGCAGCTCAATCTCGGCGTACACCGTTTTCAATCCGGGTGCCGCTTCGATTTGCGGGTACAGCACTTGATGCACGCGCAGGGTCACATCGGCGTCTTCGGCGGCATACCCCGTCGCCGTTTCGATATTGACCTGATCAAACGTGATCTGCTTGATGCCTTTGCCAACGACATCCTGATAGGTAACGATGCTGAGTTGGGTGTGACGCGCGGCCAGGCTGTCCAGATCATGCGCCATGTGCGATTCAGCAACATAGGACTCCAGCAGCGTGTCGTGGGCAATGCCATTGAGTTCGATGCCATGGTTGGCCAGCACATGGCGATCGAACTTGAGATTCTGGCCGATTTTTTGCGGGTGTGCGGATTCCAGCCAGGGGCGGAGTTTTTCCAGCACAGTGGTGCGATCCAGCTGATCTGGCGCACCGGGATAAGCGTGGGCAAGGGGCAGATAGGCGGCCTCGCCCGGCGCAATGGCAAACGACATGCCAACCAGTTGCGTGGTCATCGGGTCAAGCGAATTGGTCTCGGTGTCAAAAGCGATAAATTCGGCAGCGGTGATTTTTTCCAGCCAGGCGTTAAGTTGCGGCTCTGTCAGAATGCATTCGTAGTGTGCGCGATGCAATCCGGATTGCCTATGTAACGGCTCATTCGGTTCGGACGCCATCGCGCCCCTCTCCCCCTGGGAGAGGGGTTCAGCAGGATCGCCCTGCTTGAGTTCACGCAGCCAGGTACGAAAGTCCTGCGCCTCATAAAATATCCGCAACGCCTCCTGATCCGGTGGCTGTTTTTGCAGCGCATCAAATTCAAACGGCAGCGCCACATCACATTTGATCGTGACCAGTTTGCGCCCCATGGGCAGCCAGTCCAGTGTTTTTCGCAAATTGTCGCCGACCACGCCCTTGATGTCGGCGGCGTGGCGGACAATTTCATCCAGCGAACCATATTGCGCTAGCCACTTGACGGCGGTCTTGGGGCCGACTTTTTCCACGCCGGGCACGTTATCCACCGTGTCGCCAATCAGCGCGAGGTAATCCACAATGCGCTCGGGCGGCACGCCGAATTTTTCTGCAACCCCCTTCTCGTCGAGGGTTTCGTTGCTCATGGTGTTGACCAGCCTGACCTGTGCGTTGACCAGTTGCGCCATGTCCTTGTCACCGGTAGAAACAATGCTGTGTACGCCGCGCTGCGCCGCATGTACCGCCAGCGTGCCGATCACATCATCGGCTTCCACGCCTTCCACCACCACCAGCGGCCAGCCCAGCGCGCGGATGCCCTCAAACAGCGGCGCGATCTGCGCCGACAAATCCTCGGCCATGGGCGGGCGGTTGGCCTTGTATTGCGGGTACCAGTCGTCGCGGAATGTCTTGCCCTTGGGGTCGAACACGCAGGCGATATAATCCGCCGGGTAGTCCTTCTCCAGCTTCTTCAGCATGTTGATGACCCCGTAAATGGCGCCAGTGGGCTGGTTCATGCGGTTGCGCAAATCCGGCATGGCGTGGAAGGCGCGGTACAGGTAGGATGAGCCATCCACCATCAACAGTGTTTTTTGAGCGTCGTTGTTCACAGGGGAATCTCAATGCAAAAGAGCAAATTGCCTGAAATGGCCGACCCGCGCGGCGCCGAGGAAATCGATTATTCGGCGCGCGAGTCCTGGCGCCTGTTCGGCATTATGGCAGAGTTCACCGAGGCCACAGAACGGCTGGCCAACATCCGTCCGGCAGTGTCGATTTTTGGCAGCGCGCGCACGCCGCCCGATCATGCCTATTACATCCTCACCGAGGAGATTGCACGGCAGCTTTCGGATGCCGGATTCTCGGTGGTTTCCGGTGGCGGCCCCGGCATTATGGAAGCCGCCAACAAAGGCGCGTATTTCGGCAAGTCGCCCAGCGTGGGATTAAACATCCAGTTGCCGCATGAGCAGCACAACAATCCGTATCAGGACATCAGCCAGACCTTCCAGCATTTTTTTTCGCGCAAGGTCATGTTCGTCAAATACGCTTCAGCCTATGTTGTCATGCCGGGTGGATTCGGCACGCTGGACGAACTGATGGAGGCGCTGACGCTGGTGCAAACCGGCAAAACCAGAAGTATCCCCATCATTCTGGTGGGAACGGATTTCTGGCGCGGACTGCTCAACTGGTTCAAGGACAGGTTGGTGAAAGAGGGCATGATCAGCCCGGAGGACATGGACTTGATTCGCCTGATCGACAAACCATCCGAGGTGGTGGATGCCATCTTCAGCCACTATGAGAAACGCGGCTTTGCACCCACGCTTTCCGAGCGCGAAATCCAGCTCAACCTGTAGAATCTTGAGCTATCCTTAAGGCAGGACAAATCACCGGATACACGCATGAAACACGTTATTATTGCCATGCTGCTGACGGCACTACCCGCAGTCGCCGCCGACAAGGCGCCCGCGCCGCCACCCGGCAGCAAACCCGTGCCGGATGGCGCGCCCGCCGTGGGCGACGTGGGCGAACCGGTGATTACCATTCGCAACAAGGGCAACGAGCGCATTGAGGAATACCGCATTCGCGGCAAGCTGTACATGATGAAAGTCACGCCGCCCAAGGGCAAACCCTATTACCTGGTTGACCAGCTTGGTCGCGGCGAATTCACCCGCAACGATGGTCCCACCCCGCCTGTGGCCGTGCCGCAGTGGGTGGTCAAGTCATTCTGATCGTCAGCAAGCCATTGAACCTGGAAACCGCAGTTGACCTCTGACAAACGCTGGAGAAAACCGGTTATTTTGTTTTTACCCTGCGTACCCCGCGCCTCAGCGGTTCAACTTATATCTCTCTAGCAATCAACACACATGGATAACGAACTCCCCCGCCGCGTTGCCGCAGGCGAAGGCATTAACTGGGTTATCAGCGCATTCAAGCTGTTTTTCAAAAGTCCGTTGATTCTCTCCGTCGGTGCTGCCATGTTTATGGGCGCTTTGCTGATTCTGCAATTGTTGCCTGTTGCTGGTTCTGGTTTGTCAGAAATCGCGACCCCATTGCTGGTTGCAGGATTCATGCGCGCCTTCCGCACGATTGACGAGGGTGAAGACCCCGAGTTGCCGCACCTGCTGGCCGGGTTCAAAAGCCATCTGCTGCCGCTGGCAACAGTCGGCGCGGTGTATCTGGGCGTACTATTTGTCATCATGATGCTGATGAAACTGTTGGGCGTGGACTACGCGGCCATGATGCAATCCCTCCAGACAGGCACATCGTTCGAACAGCTTGCTGCCAGCCTTCAGGGCAAATCCGCTTTGCTGCTGTTGGGTCTGGCGCTGATGCTGCCCACCGTGGCCGCTACCTGGTTTGCACCCGCCTTAATCCTGTTCGGCAATGCCGCGCCACTACAGGCGATGGGCTTGAGTCTCAAGGCTTGCCTGCGAAACTGGCCGGCGATGTTGTTGAACGGCCTGGCCATGATCCCGGTATTTTTGCTGGCCGCCATTCCCATCGTCGGTATGCTGGTCATGGTGCCGGTGTTGTTGGCAACAGCCTATCTGGGCTATCAGGCAATGTTTGCTTCGCAACAGGCGCAAACGTCAGGCGGCACTTAATTTTGCATATTCCAGCGCCAGCCACTTCACGCCTGCCTCGCGGAACCTGACCTGCACGCGGGCGTCACCGCCGCGGCCTTCAAAGTCCAGAATTACCCCCGTGCCGAATTTGGCGTGGGTGACGTTTTGCCCCACCGAAAACCCGCCCGCGCCCTGTGCGCTGGAATATGCCGAGGCGCTTGCGGACTTGCTGCTACCATAGGATGCAGCAGCAGGTTCAGTGCCCCATGTCGCACGCCGCTTGTTAAGCGGCAGTAATAATTTCTCGGGCAACTCTTCCAGAAACCGCGACGGCAGCCCATAGCGCACTTGCCCGTGCAACATGCGCGATTGCGCGTGGGTCAGGTACAGCCGCCGACGCGCACGGGTGATGGCCACGTACATCAGGCGGCGTTCTTCCTCCAGCCCGTCCGCATCGCTAAAACTCTGTTCGTGCGGGAACAGGCCTTCTTCCAGCCCGGTGATGAACACGCTATGAAACTCCAGCCCCTTGGCGGCGTGCACGGTCATCAGTTGCAGCGCGTCCGTGCCCGCGCCAGCCTGGTGCTCGCCCGCTTCCAGCGCGGCATGGGCGAGAAAGGCTTCCATGATGGACTGGCCTTCTTCCACCACAAGCTCGGTATCCTGCTCAAACAGCGTGGCCGCGTTGACCAGTTCGTTCAGGTTTTCCAGCCTGTCCTGGCCGTCTTTTTCGTTGGCGTAATAGTCCGCCAGCCCCGAGGCTTGAATAACGTGCTCCAGCGTTTCCGCCAGCCCCAGGCCTTCGATCTGATCGCGCATCAGCAACATCATGCCGACAAACGCGGGCAAGCCCTTGCCGCTGGCCATTTTGCCCGCCGCTTGCGCCTGCGCCGCCAGCCATAACGATACGCCACCGGCTTTCGCGGCCTCCTGTAAGTTTTCCAGGCTGCGCGCGCCGATGCCGCGCGTGGGGAAATTAACAATGCGCAAAAACGCGCCATCGTCATCCGCAAAGGTCAGCACGCGCAAATACGCCAGCGCGTGCTTGATTTCCTGGCGCTCGAAAAAGCGCAAACCGCCATAGACCTTGTAGGTCACGCCCGCCGTAAACAGCGCGTGTTCCAGCACGCGGGACTGCGCGTTGGAGCGGTATAGCAAGGCCATGTCGGACAAGGCCACGCCCTCGCGGTGCAGCGCCCTCACTTCATCGACAGTGAACGCGGCTTCGTCCTGGTCGCCATAGCCTTCAAACACGCGAATCGGTTCTCCTTCACCTTCATCCGTCCACAGATTCTTGCCCAGGCGCTCGCGGTTGCGCGAAATCAGCTGGTTGGCGGCGGCGAGGATGTTGCCGTGGCTGCGGTAATTCTGTTCCAGCTTGATGACGCGACCTTGCGCATAGTCGCGTTCAAACTCGCGCATATTCGCGGTTTCGGCGCCACGAAAGCCGTAGATGGACTGATCATCATCGCCCACCGCGAACATCGCCGTGGACGGCCCGGCAAACAGTTTCAGCCATTTGTATTGCAGGGGGTTGGTGTCTTGGAATTCGTCGATGAGGATGTGCTGGAAACGCGCCTGGTAATGATTGCGCAGCAGCTCGTTGCGTTGCATCAGCTCATACGAACGCAACAACAGTTCGGCAAAATCCACCACGCCCTCGCGTCGGCACTGCTCATCGTAAGCAGCAAAGATTTCCACCATGCGCCGGGTAAACTCGTCATGCGCCTCTACGTCCTTCGCGCGCAGCCCGGCATCCTTGTTGCCGTTGATGAACCACTGCACCTTGCGCGGCTCGTATTTTTCGGTGTCCACGTTCATCGCTTTCAACAGGCGCTTGATGGCGGAAGACTGGTCCTGCGTATCCAGAATCTGGAAAGTCTGCGGCAAACCCGCATCGCGGTAATGCGCGCGCAACAGCCGGTTGGCCAGGCCGTGAAACGTGCCCACCCACATGCCGCGCGTATTGATCGGCAACGCGGCGGAAATGCGCGTCAGCATTTCCTTTGCCGCCTTGTTGGTAAACGTCACCGCCATCAGGCCATGCGGAGAAACCTGGCCGGTGGAAATCAGCCAGGCAATGCGCGTGGTCAGCACCCGCGTTTTGCCTGAGCCCGCGCCCGCCAGAATCAGCGCCGACTGCGGCGGCAACATCACCGCTTCGCGTTGCTGAGGATTGAGAGATTCGAGAAAGCCTGGGGACATGGGTACAATTTGTTTCAATCGTGCTGGATTGCTTGGTTAAATCGGCGAGGACTGCGTTCCTCGCCATGACGGTGCATGTCATCTCAACGCCGCAAGGCTCGCGGCAATCCAGCAACCCGCAAGCAACGCTATTTTATCGGAACCGCCATGATTAAAATTCTTTACTTTGGCTCGCTGGTGGACGCCTTCGACCGCGCCAGCGACGAAATCGACCTGCCCCCGCAAGTCGTCGATGTGCAAAGCCTGCTGTTTTATCTGACCATGCGCGGCGAAGTTTGGGGACGTTACCTGCGTAACAACCCCGGACTGAAAGTAACTGTTAACAAACAGTTTGCCGAAGGTGCCACAGCAGTGAAGGATGGCGATGAGATTGCCGTGATGGCTTTGGGGTGATTACACCAAAGCGCAATAAAAACGGGGCGGATAAGCGGCCGGTTTGTCCGGTTCTCGCATCAGCTTGCCTGCAAAGCCCCTGCCTGACTATCCCTTGCGGTTCTCTCATTTACCGCTGCAAGCTTTCTCCTTGAGCGCGTGCGCGCAACTGCCCGCAGCCGCCGTCCACATCCTGTCCGGCGGAATGTCGCAGCTTGACAAGAATACCCTGACGGTGCAGGGTGCGCGCCATTTCGGCGGCGCGTTCCCAGCTCGGGCGACGAAAATCAAAGCCCTCGACGGCGTTGTAGGGAATCAGGTTCATGACCGCGTATTTGCCCTTGAGCAGGCGTGCGATGCCCGCCAGTTCTTCATCGCTGTCGTTAATGCCTTCAAGCAATGTCCACTGATACTGAATCGGGTAGCCAATGGCGCGGGCATACTGTTCGCCCAGTTCCACCAGTTCCTGCGGCGACAATTCCGGTGCCTTGGGCAGCAGGCGGCGGCGCAATGCGGGGTCGGTGGTGTGCAGCGAGATAGCCAGCGCAGGCTTGACCGAAGCCTGGGGCAAACGCTGAAACACGCGCGCATCGCCCACGCTGGAGAACACCAGGTTCTTGTGTCCGATATTGCCGAGCGTGCCAAGGCATTCAATAGCGTCGAGTACGTTGTCGAGGTTGTGCGCGGGTTCGCCCATGCCCATGAAGACGACTTTTTTGACGGCTCTGCGGCGACGCGCCAACACCACCTGGGCGACGATTTCGGCGCTGCCAAGTTGGCGCAGCAGGCCGCTACGCCCGGTCATGCAGAATACGCAACCCACGGCGCAGCCAACCTGGGTGGATACACACAGCCCGTCACGCGGCAGCAGCACGCTTTCCACCATCTGGCCGTCGGCCAGTAGCACCAGCAACCGCTCGGAATCGTCTTCGCCTGCGTGGGCGGAGTGCAGGTGCGCCAGGTTTTGCCACTGCGTTTGCAATTGCGGCAAGGCTGTGCGCAGCGCCAGCGGCAGAAAATCTTCGGCACGCCGCCTGCGTGTATCCAGCGCGCGCTGCTGCACCCAGGCGCGCAATACCAGCGCTTCATGCGCGGGCAGTGCGCCCAGTTCGCGCAGTTGCTGGCGGAATTGGGCTAGCTGCATCGTCAAGACAAGGTGGTTAAAACAAAACGGGGCGGTTATCCGCCCCGTTGTTGCCTGAGTCCGTAATCGCTCAACCCTTGCGGCTTGCGTCGATCATCTGCTCAATCATGGGGGTCAGAATCAGTTCCATGGCATAACCCATCTTGCCACCGGGCACCACAATGGTGTTGGCGCGCGACATGAAGCTGTGGGGAATCATGTTGAGCAGCATGGGGAAATCCACACCGCGCGGATCGGCAAAACGGATGATGACAAAGCTCTCGTCCGGCGTGGGGATGTCGCGGGTGATGAAAGGGTTGGAAGTATCCACCGTGGGCACGCGCTGGAAGTTGATCTTGGTGCGCGAGAACTGCGGGGTGATGAAGTTGATGTAATCCGGCATACGGCGCAGGATGGTATCGACCGTGGCTTCGGCAGAGTAACCGCGTTCAGCGTAGTCACGCTGGATTTTCTGGATCCATTCCAGGTTGACGACGGGCACCACGCCCACGCCCAGGTCAACATACTTGGCCGCGTCGATATCGCCGTGCGACACCAGGCCATGCAGGCCTTCGTAAAACAGGATGTCGGTGCCGGGCGCGGTATTTTCCCAGGGAGTGAATTCGCCGGGTTTGAGATTGGTATTCAGCCGCTTGTTGAGTGCAGCCGCTTCTTCGTCGCTGTGGATGTAGTAACGCTTGGTGCAGCTGCCGGTTTCGCCGTAGGTTTTGAAGGTTTCTTCAATTTTCTTGAAGTCGTTGGCATCGGGACCAAAGTGCGAGAAGTGGTGGTTGCCCTTTTCGGCTTCGGCTTTCATGCGCTCGCGGAACTCGACACGACCCAGCGAGTGCAGGCTGTCACCCTCGATCACGGCGGCGTTGATGCTGTAGCGGCGGAAAATGTTTTCAAACGCGCGCTTGACGTAAGTGGTGCCCGCGCCGGATGAACCGGTAACGGCAATGACTGGATGCTTCTTGGACATGGGGAACTCCCTGAACTCGGTGAAATGGGTTGAAATCTTAGCCGGACGATTTTAACCGCTGCAAGGGTGGCTTGTCACCCGCCAGCCAGACCACAAGACAAACCACCGGTGCGCCGCCCGTTATAATCACGGTTTGGCTTTCAGCAGCACCACAACTGGCATCCCATGCAAGAAAAATACAACCCCCAAGACATTGAACAGGCCGCCCAGACGCGTTGGGTCGAAACCGGCGCGCACCGCGCCGAAGACCAGTCAGACAAGCCGCGCTACTACTGCCTGTCGATGTTTCCCTATCCCTCCGGCAAGCTGCACATGGGACATGTGCGCAACTACACCATCGGCGACGTGCTGGCACGCTACCACGCCATGCGCGGCTTCAACGTGATGCAGCCCATGGGCTGGGATGCGTTTGGCCTGCCCGCAGAAAATGCGGCGATTGCCAACGGCGTGCCGCCCGCACAGTGGACGTATGCCAACATTGACCACATGCGCGGGCAGTTGAAGGCGCTGGGCTTGGCGATTGACTGGGACAGAGAACTGGCCACCTGCAAGCCGGATTACTACCGCTGGGAGCAGTGGCTGTTTACCCGCCTGTTCGAAAAGGGCGTGATCTACAAAAAGATGGCAACGGTGAACTGGGACCCGGTTGACCAGACCGTGCTGGCCAATGAACAGGTCATCGACGGGCGCGGCTGGCGCTCAGGCGCCTTGGTCGAAAAGCGCGACATCCCGATGTATTTCTTCCGCATCACGCAGTATGCGGATGAGCTTTTGACCGGGCTGGATACGCTGCCCGGCTGGCCCGAGCGGGTGAAAACCATGCAGGCCAACTGGATCGGCAAGAGTACCGGCGTCAGGCTGGCGTTCAAGGTTCCGGGCAGTAACGATCTTCTCTGGGTATTCACCACCCGCGCCGACACGCTCATGGGCGTGACCTTTGTTGCCGTCGCCGCCGAGCACCCGCTCGCCACCCGTGCCGCCAAAAACAAGCCGGAACTCGCCGCCTTCATCAATGAATGCAAGCAAGGCAGCGTGGCAGAAGCCGACATGGCGACGATGGAAAAGAAAGGCATGGACACCGGCCTCAAGGTCATCCATCCGCTAACTGGCGAAGAAGTCCCGGTGTGGGTCGGCAACTACGTGCTCATGAGCTACGGCGAAGGCGCGGTCATGGCCGTGCCGGCGCACGACGAGCGTGACTTCGGCTTTGCAAAGAAGTACGGCCTGGCGATCAAGCAGGTCATCAACCTACCCCCCTCTCCCGCCGGGAGAGGGGCTGGGGGTGAGGGCGCGTTTTCCGCTGATGCGTGGGCTGAATGGTACGGCGACAAGCAGCGCGGTGTGTGCGTCAACTCCGGCAAATACGACGGCCTGGGTTACGAAGCGGCGGTGGACGCCATCGCCGCCGACCTCGAAGTCCTTGGTCTGGGCGAAAAGAAAACCCAGTTCCGCCTGCGCGACTGGGGCATTTCGCGGCAAAGGTATTGGGGCTGCCCGATTCCCATCGTCCACTGCGATACCTGTGGCGACGTGCCGGTTCCGGAGAAAGACCTGCCTGTCGTGCTGCCCGAGGACGTGGTGCCCGACGGTTCCGGCAACCCGCTCAACAAGCGCGCCGATTTCGTGAATTGTGCTTGCCCCAAGTGCGGCAAACCCGCACGGCGCGAAACCGACACCATGGATACCTTCGTCGAATCGAGCTGGTACTACGCGCGTTATGCCTGTCCTGATGCCGAACAAATGCTGGATGTGCGTGCAAACCAGTGGCTGCCGGTCGACCAATACATCGGTGGCATTGAACACGCGATTTTGCATCTCTTGTACGCGCGTTTCTTCCACAAGCTGATGCGCGACGAAGGGCTGGTGACGTCGGACGAGCCGTTCAAAAACCTGCTCACGCAGGGCATGGTCATCGCAGAAACCTATTTCCGTGAGGATGCCAGTGGCAAAAGAACCTGGTTCAACCCGGCGGATATTGAAGAGCGGGACGGCGGGCAGTACCTGAAAACTGATGGCCTGCCGGTCAATCACGGCGGCACCGAAAAAATGTCGAAGTCGAAGAACAACGGCGTTGATCCGCAGGCGCTGATCGACCAGTACGGCGCCGACACCGCGCGGCTGTTCACCATGTTTGCCGCGCCGCCCGAGCAAAGCCTGGAATGGTCGGACGCGGGCGTGGAGGGCGCAAACCGTTTTCTCAAGCGTTTGTGGAAAATGGTGTATGAGCACGTCCAGGCGGGTGTCATCCCTGCTTATTCTGGCGACGAGTTGATTTCCGCCGCCAAAACCCTGCGCCGCCAGTTGCATCAAACCATCCAGAAAGTGTCCGACGACGTTGAGCGCCGCAAGCAATTCAACACCGCCATCGCCGCCAACATGGAGTTGATGAACGCGCTGGCAAAGCTGGAGGGCAGCGACGTGGCCACCCGTAGCGTGCGTCAGGAAGTGCTGGAAAGCGTGGTCGCCATGCTTGCGCCCATCGTGCCGCATATTGCTGAGGCGTTGTATGCCGAACTCAAACCTGGGGCGGCGATGACCTGGCCTGCGGTGGACGAATCCGCGCTGGTGCAGGACGAAATTGAATTGATGATCCAGATTAACGGCAAACTGCGCGGCAGTATTCTGGTGCCTGCCAGTGCCGACAAGGCGGCCATCGAAGCGACCGCACTGGCATCGGAAGCCGCGCAAAAGCAGTTGAACGGCGCCGCGCCGAAAAAAATCATTGTCGTGCCGGGGCGTTTGGTTAATATTGTCGTATGAACCGTCGCGCTTTTCTTGCCCTCATCTCAGCCGCATTGCCCGCCGCAGGCCTCACTGGCTGCGGCTTCCAGCTACGCGGCAAGGACGCCATCCCGTACCGGAGCTTGTATATTGATGCGCCGGAAACCAGCCTGGCGGCGCGTCAGCTGGCCGATATGCTGCGCAGTCGCGGCATGAGCGTGGCGGAAACCAGCAAAACCGCCGACGCGATTATCAAACTTGTGCAAGAACGCGAAAGCCGCTCGGTGCTGGCCTTGTCCGGCGGCGGTCGCGTGCGCGAATACCGTCTGCATTATTTCTTGAGTTACAGCCTGACCGGCAAGGACGGACAGGAGATTTTCCCGCTAGCCGAAATTCAACAATCCCGCGATTTCACCTACGACGACAATCAGTATCTGGCAAAAACTGCCGAAGAAAACTTTCTCTATCGTGACTTGCGTGACGATGCTGTGCAGCAAATTGTCCACCGTCTGTCCAAGAGCAAGTAAATGGAACTCAGGCCGGAAGACCTCGGCGCGCAACTGTCGAGAGGACTCGCGCCGCTGTACGTTGTCTGGGGCGATGAGCCGCTGGCCATGCTGGAAGCAGAGGACGCCATTCGTGCCTGCGCGCTCAAGTCGGGTTACGAACGCAGCGTGTTCACGGTACAGGGCAAATTCGACTGGAGCGTGATTTTCGGCCACGCCGACAATTTCTCGCTGTTTGCACAAAACAAGCTGGTTGAAATCCGCATTCCCGGCGGCAAGCCCGGCATTGATGGCAGTGCCGCGCTGGGGCGTTATGCCAACGCGCTGCCAGCGCAGACAACAACCGTGATTTCATTGCCCGGGCTGGAATGGAAGCAGACCAAAAGCAAATGGTTTGAGACGCTTTCCGCGCACGGCAATGTCATCCAGACCCGCGATGTGCCGCTGGAGCAAATGCCCGCCTGGATCAACCGGCGTCTGGCAGCGAACCATCAGCAGGCCAGCCGCGAGGCGCTGGCATTTCTGGCGGATCGTCTGGAAGGCAATCTGCTGGCGGCGCGGCAGGAAGTGGACAAGCTGGCTTTGCTGCTGCCATCCGGGAAACTGGAACTGGCCGACGTTGAGGCCGCCGTCACCGACGTGTCGCGCTTTGATGTGACCGAGCTGCAGGATTCGCTCCTCGCCGGTGATGCGGCGCGGTGCGCACGCATACTGCAAAGCCTGAAACAGGAGGGCGAAGCAGTGCCGCACATCATGTGGCATGTTTCCGCCACGCTGCGTCTGCTGTCCAAGTTAAAATCCGCCCTGAAACAGGGGCAGAACATGGCGATGGTGTTAAAGGCCAATCGCATCTGGGACAAGCGCCAGCCACTGGTGCAGGCCGCGTTGAAACGCATCAGCGACAGCATGCTGAATGCCGCCCTGATCGAAGCCGCGCGCATCGACCGTGTATCCAAAGGCCTGGGCGATGGCGATGCCTGGGATGACATGCTGCAACTCTCATTAAATTTGAGCACGAAATAATGGACGTTAAAACCTATATGCAAACCGTGGGCCGCACCGCACGCGAAGCCTCGCGCGCCATTGCGGCGGCAGAAACCCGCGCCAAGAACCGCGCCTTGCTGGCGATGGCCGCGGCTATCCGGCGGGATGCGAAAAAACTGCTGGCAGCCAATGCCGAGGATGTCGCGGCTGCAAAAGCTGCGGGACTGGATGCTGCGCTGCTCGACCGTTTGGCGCTGAACGAAAAAACCGTGGCCAGCATGGCCGAAGGCCTGGAACAAATCGCCGCGCTGCCCGATCCCGTCGGCGGCATGACCGGCCTGAACTACCGCCCCTCTGGTATTCAGGTGGGCAAGATGCGCGTGCCTTTGGGCGTGGTTGGCATCATTTACGAGGCGCGTCCCAACGTCACCGCCGACGCAGCCGGGCTGTGTCTCAAGTCTGGCAATGCCGCCATTTTGCGCGGCGGCTCGGAAGCCATCAAATCCAATCAGGCCATCGCCGCTTGTGTCAAAGAAGGTTTAAGCGCGGCGGGTCTGCCGGAAACCTGCGTGCAGGTCATCGAAACCACGGATCGTGCCGCCGTAGGTGAACTGATTACGATGCGCGAGTATGTGGACGTGATTGTGCCGCGTGGCGGCAAGGGACTGATTGAGCGCCTGATGAACGACGCGCGCATTCCCGTCATCAAGCATTTGCATGGCGTGTGCCATGTATTTGTGGACGACCGCGCCGATCTGGACAAGGCGCTGCGTATTGCCGACAACGCCAAGACCAGCCGCTACGGCACCTGCAACACCATGGAAACCCTGCTGGTGCACCGCGCTGTAGCGAAAAGCTTTCTGCCCTGCATTGCCGACATTTACGCCAGCAAGGGCGTGGAAATGCGTGGCTGTGCAGAGGCGCGCCGCATTGTGCCCGCCATGAAAGAAGCTGCGGAAGCCGACTGGCACGAGGAATATCTCGCACCGATTATCAGCATCCGCGTGGTGGATGATATGGGCGCCGCGATGGCGCATATCCGCCAATACAGCTCGCAGCATACCGACGCCATCGTTACCGAGGATTACACGCGCGCGCGTCAATTTATTCGCGAAGTGGACTCAGCCTCGGTCATGGTCAATGCCTCCACCCGTTTTGCCGACGGTTTTGAATACGGCCTGGGCGCTGAAATCGGTATTTCCACCGACAAGATTCATGCGCGCGGCCCGGTCGGGCTGGAAGGGCTGACCAGCGAGAAGTGGGTGGTGCTGGGAGACGGGCACATTCGCGGCTGAATGGTGTACAGGTAAGAGTAAACAGTGAACGGAAACACCCAGGCTGGGTCACGCCCAATTCACAGTTCACAGTTCACCGCTCACCCTGCGGTCGGCATTCTGGGAGGCACCTTCGACCCGATTCATTTCGGCCATTTGCGCATGGCCGAAGAACTGGCCGAGGCGCTCGGTCTTGGCACGGTGCGTTTCATCCCGGCCGGGCAGCCGCCGCACCGCAATGCGCCGCGCACGTCTGCCTCTCACCGCCTGGAAATGGTCAGGCTGGCCACCGCCAGCAACCCGCGCTTTAGCGTGGATGCGCGCGAGGTGTGGCAGAGCCGCGCCAGTTACACGGTGGATACGCTCACCGATTTACGCAATGAGCAGGGCGATCAACAAGCGCTGTGGTTGTTGCTGGGGGCGGATTCTTTTCTTGGCCTGACAAGCTGGAAAAACTGGCGTCAGTTGTTTGCGCTGGCCAATATTGCCGTGGCGCACCGGCCAGGCTATGACCTCACGCACGCCGATGCGCTGGATGACGAATTACGACTGGCGTTGATGCAACGCCAGTGCCAGGCCGCACCCGACAGCCAAGCCGCAGGCCAGATCGCGCTTTGCGCCATCACGCCGCTGGCGGTTGCTGCCACCGATCTGCGCAACCGCCTGCAAAGCGGGCGTAGCGTGCGTTATCTGACGCCGGATAGCGTGGCCGACTATATTGAACAACACCATTTGTATTTGACTGCATGAATATCGAAGAAAAAATCGCCGCGATTGTGGACGCGCTGGAAGACATCAAGGCACAGGACATTGTGGTGCTCGACACCTCCACGCTCACGCCCATGTTCGAGCGCGTGGTGATTGCCAGTGCCGATTCATCACGCCAGACCAAGGCGCTTTCCAACAGCGTGCAGGACAAAATGCGCGAGCTGGGCGAACATGTTGCCGGCTCGGAAGGTGAGGAAACCGGCGAATGGGTTCTGGTCGATCTGGGCGATGTGGTGGTGCATGTCATGCACAGCGCCATCCGTGCGCACTACAACCTGGAAGAACTCTGGGATCCGCGTTTGCATGCGCGAAGCTGAAACCAGCGCGGCATGAAAATCCGCATTCTTGCCGTGGGTCACAAAATGCCCGCCTGGATTGAGGCCGGCTATCAGGAATACGCGCGTCGCCTGAGTGCCGACCCGACGCTGGAACTGATCGAAATCAAGCCGGAAAAACGCGCAGCAGGAGCCTCTACCGAACGCATCCAGAAACTGGAAGCCGATCGCATCCGGGCGGCGCTGCCGCAAGGCGCAAAGCTCATCGTGCTGGACGAGCGCGGCAAGCAGCTCACCACGCTCGAATTATCTGGCCTGCTGGCGCGCTGGAAACAGGAAGGCAGCGCGCCTTGTTTTGTCATCGGCGGCGCAGACGGACTGGATGGTTCAATCAAGCGTGACGCGGATTTTCTGTTAGGCTTGTCCAACTTGACTCTGCCCCACGGCCTGGCGCGAATCATGCTGGCCGAGCAGATCTACCGTGTCGAGTCCCTGTTAAAAGGGCACCCTTACCACCGGGAATGACATGAGCCAAATTTACCTGGCCTCGCAATCGCCGCGCCGCCGTGAATTATTGAGCCTGATCGGCGTAGATTTCTTGCCGCTGATTTTGCGTTCTTCTCCCGGGCGGCAGGATGTGGTGGAAACGCCTCAGGAAAACGAAGCGCCGGACGATTTTGCCCGGCGCATGGCGCATGAAAAATCCGCCAGCGGCTGGAAAGTGGCAGGCTTGCGCAAGTTGGCGTTATTGCCCGTGCTGGGCGCTGATACGGTGGTGGATCTGGACGGGGAGATTTTTGGCAAGCCCGAAGATCGGGATCATGCAGAAAACATGTTGCAGCGCCTTTCCGGGCGCGAACACTGGGTGCATACCGCGGTGGCAGTGACCCATCAGGCCGAAACCCGGACAATGCTGTGTTCGAGCAAGGTGCAATTCGCGCACCTGGCGAAAGAAACCATCCTGGGGTATCTCGAGACCGGCGAGTATCTCGACAAGGCTGGCGCGTATGGCATACAGGGGCGCGCCGGGCTTTTCGTAGCACGCATGGAAGGCAGTTATACCGGTATCATGGGGCTGCCTTTGTATGAAACCGGTTTGTTGCTGGCATGGGCCGACAATACAGGCTGATTGTGATGACTTGATCTGCAAGTTTTCAATCCCAAGACCCGCGTTTTCGGATTGAAAATCAGGGGTTCGCCATGAGCGAGGAAATTCTGGTCAACGTCACGCCGCAGGAAACGCGCGTGGCGGTATTGCATCTGGGTGCAGTGCAGGAAGTACACGTTGAACGCGCCGACAGCCGCGGGCTGGTCAGCAATATCTATCTTGGCCGGGTGGCACGGGTGTTGCCCGGGATGCAGTCGGCGTTTGTCGATATCGGCCTTGAACGCGCCGCCTTTCTGCATGTTGCGGACATCTGGAGCGAGCGTCATGGCGACGAGCCCGAACGCCGCATTGAGCAGATACTGCACGAAGGCCAGTCGCTGGTGGTGCAGGTGATCAAGGATCCCATCGGCACCAAGGGCGCGCGCCTGTCCACGCAAATCAGCTTTGCCGGTCGCTACCTGGTTTACTTGCCGCAAGAATCACACATCGGCATTTCCCAGCGCATCGAAGGCGAGGAAGAACGCGAGCACTTGCGCCAGACGCTACAGGAACTGTTGCCGCCAGAATCGCAAGGCGGCTTCATCGTCCGCACCATGGGCGAATCAGCCAGCGCGGAAGACCTCAATGCCGACATCGCCTATCTGCGCAAGTTGTGGCACAACATCCAGGAAAAATCCCGTCATTCAATCGCGCCATGCACGCTGTATCAAGACCTGAATCTGTCACTGCGTGTGGTGCGCGATTTCGTCAACCCGGATACTGCGCGCATCCTGGTTGATTCACGCGAGACCTGGCAACGCATGTACGAGTTTGCGCACAACTACACCGGCGGCGTGGTGGATAAATTGCAGCATTACAGCGCAGACCGGCCTTTGTTTGACTTGCACGCGATCGAAACCGAAATCGAAAAGGCGCTGGCGCGCCGCGTCGATCTCAAATCCGGCGGCTACCTCATCATCGACCAGACCGAGGCGCTCACCACTATTGACGTTAACACGGGCGGATTTGTCGGCGCGCGCAATTTTGACGACACCATTTTCAAAACCAATCTGGAAGCGGCACAAACCATTGCGCGGCAACTGCGGCTGAGAAACCTTGGCGGCATCATCATCATCGACTTTATCGACATGGACACAGTCGAGCACCGCGATACCGTGCTGGCCGAGCTGAAAAAATCCATGGCGCGCGACACCACGCGCATTTCCATCAGCGGCTTTTCGGCGCTGGGGTTGGTGGAAATGACACGCAAGCGCACGCGCGAATCGCTTGCCCACGTACTGTGTGAACCCTGCCCAACCTGCCAGGGACGCGGCGAAATCAAAACCGCGCGTACCGTGTGCTACGAGGCGCTGCGTGAAATCCTGCGTGAAGCACGCCAGTTCGATGCGCGCGAATACCGCCTGCTGGCCTCGCAGGCGGTGGTGGACATGTTTCTGGATGAAGAGTCGCAGAGCCTCGCGCAACTTTCTGACTTTATCGGCAAGCCGGTTTCGCTACAGGTTGAAACCAGCTATACGCAAGAACAGTACGACATCATCTTGCTGTAGTGGCTGGCAGGCCGACGCCGTGGAAATTGGCCACGCCTTCCAGCGCGTTTGCTTCTGCGGCAAGAAAGCCATGTTGGCGCAATGCCAGCAATACCTTGATTGCAGATCTGCGGCCGGACGAGGATAAATCCTGCGCATGAATTTCGTGCATACCGAAATGCGTGTCTGTGGTTTGCGCAAGCCAACGGCTGAAATTCCTAAGCTCTGGCGGCACGGCCAATTTGATCGCACGACCTTTGTTCTCGGCGATCAGAATATCGCCCGTCTGTGCCGAATGCTCGTGCGCATAACGCGCCTTGCCATCCAGCTTGAATGGCCTCCAAGTCTGGACAGGCACATCATCCAGATAAACATAGCGCGATTCTGCTACCTCAAGATTTACATCTGATCGTTCTTTCCCCCAAAACCCACTTACTGGTCTTGGGAAGAAAATTGTATCTGCCTGAGAAAGGTATGCCCCCCACCAGCTGAACGTGCCGTTTGACATCACGATCCGCTTGGCGCGAGTCATCAGTTTCAATGTCTCCAGCGCGGGCAAATCAAGGTAAACCGGATTGAACTCGGCAAGCGCGGCTTTGACACGTTCATCCAGCCCCAATCCGCAAACGTAAACCTTTCTGAAACGCAAACCAGACAATACATCGCGGTAATAACTCAGGTCGAGCGCCCGGTCCAGCATGAACATATCCAGTGATTGCCGCAGATGCACAATCACATCGTCGTCATGCAAGTCATACGCAGTATTTTCATCCTTGAAACGGAACCACGACCGGATGCGAGCCTGATAAGGATGAAAATAGGCGGCCTGTTGAAAATAACCTTGCAACACAATGCGTTTATCCGCCCCTTCGCGCAGCAAATAGTCAAAATTCAGCGCCTGCCCGGTCCAGCCAGGAATCTCCCCCATAACGTAGCGGCATTGCGGACTGTTATTGACTTTGCCCGGCAGGGTCTGTGGCGCGTCAACAAACACCTGGTCACAAAACTGCAAGCGATCGACAACTCCCGACGCACATTCCACCTTATTCCAGCCAGGTATGTCTTGCGTCGGCGAACAAAGCAAGCTTAAGCCATGTGCCTCGGCAAGAATGCGGCCTAGTGCGTACTGAAACAGATTGTTTCCCAAATGCCCCAGGTATCTGACCTCAACAGACATCACACCACTCCGTTCTCTAGGTTTTCAGGCCGCCAGCAATGCCTCGCAGCGCGCAACCACAGTAGACACCGCCGCAGTGGGTGAATAGCCTGCATGACCATTGGCAAACGTAGTGGCAGCGTCTTGCAGGATGCGGTCATGCAGAATTCTCTCCAGCACTGATGCAAAATCGCTCTTTACGGCGGCTACTTTCAGCGCAATACCGCAGCCTAACGCCTCTATGCGTTCTGCAGTAATTCTTTGCTCAGAGTGCTTGGGTAACACCAGAACCGGACGCGCCGACAACATGGCCAGGCTGGCGGCGGCGCCGCCATGACAAATCAGTGCATCCGCATCCTGTAATGCCTGTTTCATCCCGACAGGTCGTGGCGAGAAGTACAGGTTGGCAGATGAATGGCGTGCATGCTGTTCCGGCGTCAATCCTGAAACATACGCGCAGGTAGCATAGGCGCCGCCAGACAGTTGGCCGAGCACCTCATCCAGCGCAGGATAATCATCGTTCAAATAGGCGAAGACTTTCTTTTGATGCGCGCCGACTGGCCACTGTGGCTCAACCCCTTTGTCCATTTCGCCAAGCGGGCCGATATAGGTGCAGGCTTGATCTCTGGAAAGATAGTGATCCGTCTCTGGCCAGCAGCTCAGTATGCAATCGTCAACATCAAACAGCTGATGCAGATGCCGTAGCGGCGTCAGACCCATTGCACCCAAGACGCGGTTCGCGGTGTCCAAAGCAGTCTTGTCGGATTCTGCCGCTTTTTGCTGTACTGATGCGTCCGTGGCAGAAGAAAAAGGCGGAAACGGTGAAATGGATGGCGGGTGGAAAAAACCATTCCCCAAAGTCACGGTTTTCATCGCGCTGGCGCGAGCGCTCAACAGGCTGACAGGCGCATGATCGCAAATCAACAAATCCGGGCGAACGGCAGCAAAAATGGCGTGCCAACCCCGCACCAAACCCAACAATCCGGCCGGGTCGAGAAACCCGGTAAAAAAGAGTATTTCGGCATAGGAGTTTGCCGGTTCCCTTTCGCGCAAGGCGGGCAACCAAACGGGCGCCTGAAACCATACAAACGCATCATCAGCCAAGGTTAATTGTTGAACCTTGCTGAGGTCTTTAACGGCGAAATAAACTTCGTGCCTGTTTTGCCTGAGCGCCCGGGCAACCTGCAACATGCGGTTCAAATGCCCGAGGTTGGCGCCCAATTCCCAGGCAAACAAGATTTTCGCCATTAAAACCCCAATTCACTTTACCTTGAATGGCGGCAAGTGGAGATACCAGAAACAAAAAAGCCAACCGCAGAACACGGTTGGCCAGATTTTCTAGGGGTGCTTAAGCGGGGCCGTAGCCGCCATAGCCGCCGCCACCACCTATGCCATTATTGGGCTCGTCATAGCAGCTGATGGTGTTGGCGCCAAGGTAGGGGCTGAAACCGCCACCCATGTTGTAGTCCACGCCGCCAGCGATGTGGCCGCCCTGGATGCCGCCGGTCAGCAGCAGGCCATTGGTTTTGAAGTTATAGCCCGCGCCCAGTTCGCCTTGAGCGCACTTATTGCCGGTAAAACCCTTGAGCTTGATGCTGTGCAAGCCATCCATGCCAATATTGAGGCCGATATCAGCGCCGCTGGGGTCGCCGTCATTATCCACATCAGCATGGCGATAGCCAACGGACAGCATGGAGGTGATCTTGGCGCCGAACTGGATGTTCAGGCCGGCACACCACTGGCCTTCAGTGTCTGCCTGTACGCTGGTAGAACCCAGGGCAGCGACCACGCTTGCTGCCAGCAGGTTTTTCTTGAGATGAGTTGCATGTTTTCACCTTGAGAAATAAATCAGTTAGTTTCGGCATGTGTCAACTTATCTAAAAAGACAGCTTGCTGTTCTGCAAATAAGTCGCTTGTATGACTCCGCACACGCGTTCTACAATACCAACCAGGCAGGAGAACGTTCTGCTTAACGCTGTTGCCGGGAGACCTGCCTGTTTGTGAACTTTGCGAGACACAAGTTTGCCGGCAAACATGGCCAGGTTATTTGCCTGGTTGGCGTTTTCTTATTTGGTGAAACCCGCCGCAATCGCATCCAGTTCGCTCATCTGTTTGCGCAAGGCATCCAGTTCCGCCTTGGCGACGAGCATTTGTTCCTGCACGCCGCTGACGTTGTCGCTGATTTTGCGGATGGTTTCCATACGTCCTTCAAGCACTTCCTTGTATTCGCGTATGCGCTGCATTACCGGGTTGAGCGCCACCCCCAGCCAGTGGCGCGCTTCTCTGGCGGCCAGCCCCAGGGTTTTTTCGGTTTCCTGCGCGACTTCGTTGTAAAAACGCCGGATCATGAAGCGTTTTTCTACCAGTAAATTGGCTGGGTTGGCGCAAAAATCCTCGGTCTCGCGCATGAGTTTGTCCATGCGTATCCGGTAAGCGGCGAGGTCAAGCGCGCGCAGTGACATGCGCGGCAAGCCATGCTGGCGATGAAATGCCTCACAGGCGCTTGCAAGGTATTGCTGCATGAGTACGGTCATGCGCTCGGCGTTGGCAAAACGCTCGATGGCCTGGGTGCTCAAGCCGCGCATTGCGCGGATCAGTCCCTTGGTTGTCCAGCTGTCACCCATTTCTGCACGCGCGTTATCCAGCATCAGATGTATCTGATTCTCGGAGAGTTGTTGCAGCAATTTATCGCCGTACTCCAGCAGGGTGCGGCGCGTGTTCTTGAATTGCGTGGCGGTGGCGTCATAGCGGGTTTTATCGCGCAGCAGGCTGGTGCGCAGGGTGGTGGCGATGTCACGGTTCTTGCCTGACAAGGCGGTCAGATGCCTGATGTTTTGCAGGCCTTCGCGCAGCCTGACTGTCAGTGCCGCGCGCTCGTTGGCCACCTGCGCGGCAATCTGCGCTGCGGCGCCGCTGCACAGAATGTCGAGCCGGTTGGGCACGACCTTGTTTGCCAGCAGGTTTTCCAGACCGGCAATGCCTGAACGGCTGATCAAGTCGGCATCGCCGCGCACTTTTCCGACCAGCGCTTTCTGTGCGGACACGGCAAATACCTGTTCTGCCGGGAGTTTGAGCACGCGCGAGGTTTCATTCAGCTGTTTTTGCAGTGTTGCGCGGTACATCAGCTCGCCGCGCAGGTCGTCCCACAGCATGTCGATTTTGTTGAGCACGGCTACATGGAAATTGACGTGTTTGTGCACATAGTGCTGCCAGATCTCAAGGTCGGATTTACTGACACCAGCGTCCGTCGCCAGCAGAAAAAATACCGCGTGCGCGCTGGGGATGCTGGACAGGGTTAATTCGGGTTCCGCGCCCAGCGCGTTCAGACCCGGCGTATCCAGAATGGACAGGCCGGCCTTGAGCAGGGGGTGGGGGAAATTGATCAGCGCATAACGCCAGGCCGGAATTTCCACCAAGCCGTTTTCTGCGGTTGTTGATGCGCCCGGGACGGTTTCACCCGCAAGCCCGAGCGCACTGGCTTCGGCGCGCGTGACCTGGCGCACTTCGGTCAATTTGTGCAGCGCGGACTGCATTTGCTGTGGGTCTTGCGGGTTTAGCCGGATGCTGCTCCATTCGACCGTTTGCAGTTTCAGGTGCGCCAGCGGATCGGTCTTGAGCCGTGACTCGATGGGCAGCAACCGCAACGAGGGTTCATGTTCGGCATCGTAATAAATTTCAGTCGGGCACATGGTGGTGCGCCCGGCGTCTGACGGCAGCAGACGCTGGCCAAAATCGGCAAAAAACAGGGCGTTGATCAGTTCGGTTTTGCCGCGAGAATATTCCGCCACAAAGGCCAGCATCAGGCGATCCTTGCGCAGCGCATCGGCCAGGTCGATAAAACGCAAATTACGCTCTGCGTCCGCGCCCTGGTATCGATCCAGCCAATTGGCAAAAGCCAGAATGGTTTGCACCAGCCTATCCCTGCGGCGGGTGTAACCGGCGATTTCTTGTTCCAGCTGTGCGCTCATGTGCGTATTCGTATTGTTGTTGTCTGCGTCTGTATTTACCCCGGATCGCGCATATCATTCAGCATTGAAAGGCGCTTTTCTCCCTGGACTCTGCGCGCGCGACCCATAACCCTTCCTGATATCGACTGCGGGTGCGGCAATCTTTAGCCCATCTTGCTTTCGGATGATTCGCCTTCTTGCGATCAAAATGCGCTGAGTGCGGCGCGCTCCAGTGCGGCGATCGGCACAACCAGTAAAAACTGACAGACGAGGAGCAGCAACAAGGGCGACAAATCGAATTGCATGGGCGGCAACATGCGCCGGAACGGTGCAAGCAAAGGTTCTGTCAGCGGATAAATCACCGGCGAAATGGGTGAATACGGATTAACCCAGGACAGTATGGCGCGTACCAGCACCAGCCCGATGATCAGATACAACGCGACCTTGGCCAGCTGGATGGCGCCCAGCCCCAGCAGTATCCACCAGACCGCCGCACCCGCCAGGCTGAAGGGAAAATCTTTGACCCATAGCATGGCTGCGGCCACCAGCACCTCGGCCATCCAGGCCAGCAACAGGCTGGCCCAGTCCATCCCGCCCCAGCCGGGAATCAGACGCCGCACCGGTTTGACCGCAAAATCCGTCACCTGAATGATGAATTGCGCAAAGGGGTTGGAAAATGCCACCCGCAACCACTGCATGATAAAACGCAGCAGAAACGCAACCGCGAGCAGACCGCCAACAGTCTGGATGAAAAAGTTCAGGGTATCGGCCAGCATCAGTTGAGCTTTCCAAGTTCGTCGCCCAATTCTTGCGAGCGTTCTGCTGCCGCCGATGCGGCGCGATAGACCATGCCGACAAGGTCGTCGCGGGTCAGGCTGGCGATGGCGCGTTCGGTCGTACCGCCTTTGGAGGTGACTTTGGTGCGTAGCATGGCGGGTTCTTCGCCAGCTTCGAGCGCCAGTTTGGCGGCGCCAAATACCGTGTGTAACGCCAGGTGCCCGGCGGTATTCGCGGCCATGCCGGCCTTGATGGCCGCCGCTTCCAGGGCTTCGATGAAATAGAACACATAGGCCGGGCCGCTGCCGGAAATGGCAGTGACCCAATCCAGCTCGCCTTCGTTGTTAAGCCAGACGACTGCGCCGACCGCGCGCATGATGGATTCTGCCGCTGATCTGTCTTCGCCTGGCAATCCCGGCATGGCGTACATGCCGGTGACGCCTGCCCCGACCATGGCGGGGGTGTTGGGCATGGTGCGCACGATGCGGGTATGTCCGCCAAGCCAGCGCGACAAGTCCGCACTGCGCACGCCGGCGGCAATCGAAATGATGAGTTGCCGGTTTAAACGCGGCGCCAGTTGCGCGGCCACCTGCGGCAATTGCTGCGGTTTGACTGCCAACACCAGCAGCGGATGCAGGGCAGCCTGTTGCAGATCGTTTACGGCACGCAGCGCAAAGCGTTGCTGCAAGCGTTCGCAGGCTTCGGCTGAGGGATCGACGATCTCGATCTGATCGGGAGACAGGCCGTCCGCTATCAGGCCGGCAATGATGGCGGTGGCCATGTTGCCGCCGCCGATGAAGGTCAGTTTATGCATAAGTTCGGTTCCCAAAAATGGCGCTGCCGACCCGGATGATCGTCGCGCCTTGTTGAATGGCGGATTCAAAATCTGCCGACATGCCCATCGACAAGGTATCAAGCTGATGCCCCTGCCCGTTGAGTGCTTGCAGCAGTTTTTGCATGTGCGCAAAGGCCGATGCCGGGTTGACGCCCGCCTCGGGGATGGTCATCAGCCCGCGCAGTTTCAGGCCGGGCAAACAGGCCACGCGTGCGGCCAGACTCGCCGCTTCTGTCGGCATGATGCCGCTTTTGTTTGCCTCGCCGCTGATGTTGATCTGGAGGCAGATATTCAACGGCGGGCGCGCAATGGGGCGATGCGCGGACAGGCGTTCGGCAATTTTTACGCGCGCCACCCCATGCACCCAGTCAAAATGTTCGGCTATTTCTCGCGTCTTGTTGCTTTGCAGGGGACCAATGAAATGCCATACCAGTTCAATATCGCGCAAAGCCTGCTGCTTGGTGCGCGCTTCCTGCAGGTAATTTTCACCAAAATCACGCTGACCGCAAGCCGCCGCCGCCCGGATTGCTTCGGGCGGAAAGGTTTTACTGACCGCCAGCAGCCGGACGGCAGAAGGCGCGCGCCCGGCGTTGCGCGCAGCTTCGTGCATACGCAGCCGGATGCGCTCGAGTGCGGGACAAACATGCGCCCATTGGGAGGCGAAGCCTTCAACCATCACTTAAGTTATCGTTCTCGGAGTCGTTAATAATGCAGACTATTATCCCTGCAAAACACTCACGGAACACAGCGTGGACATTTCTGAACTTCTGGCTTTTGCGGTCAAGAACAAGGCTTCCGACTTGCATCTTTCGGCAGGCTTGCCGCCCATGATTCGCGTGCATGGCGATATCCGGCGCATCAATCTGCCACCGATGGAGCACAAGGACGTACACCGGATGGTGTACGACATCATGAACGACAGCCAGCGCAAAGTGTATGAAGAAGTGCTGGAAGTGGACTTCTCTTTTGAGATACCGACACTGGCGCGTTTTCGTGTCAACGCGTTCAACCAGCAAAACGGCGCGGGCGCGGTATTCCGTACCATTCCGTCCAAAGTGCTGACGCTGGAAGAACTCAACTGCCCCGCTATCTTCAAGGACATTTCCAACCAGCCGCGCGGCGTGGTGCTGGTCACCGGCCCAACGGGTTCGGGTAAGTCCACCACCCTGGCGGCGATGGTCGATTACATTAACGAGAATGAGTTTGGCCACATTCTCACCATTGAAGACCCGATCGAATTTGTGCATCAGAGCAAAAAATGCCTGATCAATCAGCGCGAAGTCGGGCCGCACACGCATTCTTTCTCCAACGCTTTGCGCTCGGCCTTGCGCGAAGACCCGGACGTGATTCTGGTGGGCGAAATGCGCGACCTGGAAACCATCCGTCTGGCGCTGACTGCGGCTGAAACCGGCCACCTGGTGTTTGGCACGCTGCATACCTCTTCGGCGGCCAAAACCATCGACCGCGTGGTGGATGTATTCCCGGCGGCGGAAAAGGACATGGTGCGTTCCATGTTATCCGAGTCCTTGCGTGCAGTCATATCGCAAACCCTGCTTAAAACCAAGGACGGCAATGGCCGTGTCGCTGCGCACGAAATCATGATCGGCACGCCGGCCATCCGTAACCTGATCCGCGAAAACAAGGTGGCGCAGATGTACTCTGCAATTCAGACCGGCGGCAATCTGGGGATGCAGACGCTGGATCAATGTCTGCTGGATCTGGTGCGCCGCAATGTCATATCGGTTGCCGAGGCGCGACCGCACGCCATGAACAAGGATGCTTTCGCCGGGTAAATAAGGTATTTGTGCCTCCAGAAATTGTAGCGAGCGGGTGTCAGTCGGGCGCACCCGTAGCGCAGGAAGCGGAGTGTATATGGACATACATGAGCATTCCGAGTGCCTGATGCGCCCGGATCACGCCCGCGCAGTAAATTTATTGAGGCATTGACATGAATGCAGAAAAAACCGTTCACGACTTGCTACGCCTGATGCTGGCGAAGAAAGCATCCGACCTTTTCATTACGGCAGGTTTTGCGCCCGCCATCAAGGTGGATGGCAAGATCACTCCAGTCTCAAACCAGACACTGACCCCGGCGCACACGCGCGAACTGGCCAAGTCGATCATGAACGACAAGCAATGGACTGCATTCGACGCCACCAACGAATGCAACTTTGCCATCGCGCCACCGGAAATCGGGCGCTTTCGCGTCAACGTGTTCATCCAGCAGGGACGGGTGGGGATGGTTTTGCGTACCATCAATACGCTGATCCCCAAATTTGAAGAGCTGAATCTGCCGCCGGTGCTGAAAGACATTGCCATGGTCAAGCGCGGACTGGTGGTATTTGTCGGCGGAACAGGCTCGGGTAAATCCACCTCACTGGCGGCCATGGTTGGCCACCGCAATGAAAATGCCTTCGATCACATCATCACCGTGGAAGACCCGATCGAATACGTGCACGAGCATAAAAAATCCATCATCACCCAGCGTGAAGTTGGCGTGGATACCGAGAACTGGTTTTCTGCGCTGAAAAATACTTTGCGTCAGGCGCCCGATGTGATTCTCATCGGCGAAATCCGCGACCGCGAAACCATGGAGTACGCCATCGCCTTTGCCGAAACCGGCCATCTGTGCCTGTCCACCCTGCACGCCAACAGCGCCAATCAGGCGCTGGATCGCATCATCAACTTTTTCCCGGAAGAAAAACGCGATCAGTTGCTGATGGATTTGTCTCTCAACCTCAAGGCTTTCATCTCACAACGTCTGGTTCCGCGCCGCAGCATGGGCGGACGCATTGCCGCAGTCGAAATCCTGCTCAACTCGCCGCTCATCGCCGACCTTATCTTCAAGGGTCAGGTGCATGAGATCAAGGAAATCATGGCCAAGTCGCGTGAGCTTGGAATGCAGACCTTTGACCAGGCTTTGTTTGACTTGCATGAGGCGGGGTACATCTCCTACGAGGACGCCCTGCGCAATGCCGACTCACTGAATGATCTGCGCCTCAAGATCAAACTGCACAGTCAGGAAGCCAGAGGCAAGGATTTGATGACCGGGCTGGATCACCTGGATATTGTTTGAAAGTCTTTCAACGCAGAGAAAAGCAACTAACAGGGAGGCAAGAGAGTTACGGGAGGGAAACGCCTATCGATTTACTCCCTTATCTCCCGTTCCTCCCTGTTTATGATTTTGATCTTTACCGATTTGACCCCGCCACCAGTTTGTACTCATACAGCCGGCATTCCAGCGCACCGTTGAACAGCGGGGTTTTCTTGCTGGCAGACAGTCGGATGAGTTTTGGCAGATTGGCATCGGCGCTGATGATGTAGGCGCGCCAGTTGGCAAACTTGCGTTTCAGCACATCCCCCAGTTTCGGGTATAAGGCAGCGAGTTGTTCTTCGTCTCCCAGACGCACGCCATAGGGCGGGTTCATGACCAGCACGCCACCGTCCTCGGGCGGGTCGATATCGAGGATGTCATATTTGGATAACTTGACCGCATCGCGCAGCCCGGCGGCCTTGAGGTTGGCGTCTGCATCACGCAGTGATGCGCCCATCATGTCGCTGCCATAAATCGGCAACTCGCGGATAGGCTGACACGCAGCCTGAGCCTCTTGTTTCATGGCCTTCCAGGCTTTGATGTCCATGCGCAACATGCGCTCGAAGGCAAAACCGCGCCCCAGGCCGGGCGCCATGTTGAGCGCCATCATCGCGGCTTCCAATAAAAACGTGCCGCTGCCGCACATGGGATCGTACAGTGGTTCGTCGGTTTTCCAGCCTGACAGCTTGAGAATGCCGGCAGCGAGGTTTTCATTAATCGGCGCCACGCCGGATTGCTTGCGCAAGCCGCGCTTGTAAAGTGATTCGCCCGAGGTGTCGAGGTAAAGCGTATAGCGGTCGCGGGTGAGAAAGGCATGGATGCGGATATCCGGATGCAGGGTTTGCACGCTGGGGCGCTGGCCGGTTTCTTCGCGGAAACGATCGCACACGGCATCCTTGATTTTCAGGGTAATGAAATTCAGGCTTTTGAGTTGCGAGTCCTGAGCCACCACTTTGACCGCAATGGTGCGCGCGACATCAAACCATTTGTGCCAGTAAACCGCCAGCGCGCCCTGATAAACGTCTTCTTCGCTGTTGTATTTGCCCGCCGACACGCGCAGCAAAATGCGGGTGGCAATGCGCGAATGCAGATTGGCGGCATAGCACAGTGTCATCGCGCCATGAAAGCTCACGCCGCCGCTGGTTTTTTCCACATTTTCCGCGCCCAGGGCGAGCAGTTCGTCCAACAGCAGGTTTTCCAGTCCGCGCGGGCAGGTGGCAAAAAACTGCTCAATCCTGACAGCGGGCGCAGTTTGTGTGCTGTGTCTGCGTTGCGGCTTTTCGCCTGAGGTTTTTGCTTGGCGCTGGGCGGGTTCGGCGGGTGGCGGCAATTCTGCTGCCGGATTGCGTTGCCTGCGTCGTGACTGGGACGCGGGCGGGGCTTGTTCTGTTTTGCGCGGTTTGTACGGCTGGTCTTTGGCCGGTGCCGGCTTTTCTGGCTGAATGCTGCGGTTGCGCTGAATGTTGACCTTGCGTGAGGTAACAGGTCGCGCCTGCTGCGTGGCCGTCTCGGTTTTTGCTGATTTGCCCAGCGTCAGCCTGGTTTTTTTCTGTTCGCTCACATCAGGCCCAGGGTTTCAGTACGACAAGAATCACAATCGCAAACAGCACCAGTACGGGAATTTCGTTGAACACGCGGAACCAGACATGGCTGCGGTCATTGGTGCGTTGCTGGAATTTTTTCAGCAGGCTTTTGCAGGCATGATGATAGCCAATCAGCACAACAATCAGCGCCAGCTTGACCCATAACCACACTGGCGTAGGCCGCCAGTATTCAATCCACAGCCAGATGCCGGAAGCCAGCGTCAACAGCATGATGGGCGTGACAAAACGGTACAATTTCTCGGCCATGTGCAGCAGGCGCTTGTAGGCCGCTTCATTCGGCTCCATGGCCAGATTGACGAAAATGCGCGGCAGGTAAAACAGCCCGGCAAACCAGCTCACCATCATCACGATATGAAATGACTTGATCCACAACATGAGCAACCCCGCACAAGAAAACCCGAATTCTACCTTTAGCGCCCGGCTTTCCGTCCTGTTACGCAAACACGGCATCACGCTTCTGTTGCTGGCGGCGATTGCCTACCTGTGGTTTCGGCCGCCCGCGACTGTCACGCCGGTCAACCGGACGGCGGGCGAGTGGTCGGTGCAATTGACGGATGGCCGCACCATCCGCTCCAGCGAGTTGAAGGGCAAAGTGGTGCTGGTCAACTTCTGGGCTACCTGGTGTCCCTATTGCCGCAAGGAAAAACCGGTTATCAATACATTCTGGAATGATCATCGCCAGCAGGGGTTCGAAGTGCTGAGCATCAGCGTGAATGACACGCCGGAACAAGTCAGGGCATACATGCAAGAAAACGACTACCGCTTCATGGCCGGGGTCATGAACGATGAGTTACGCGCGGTTTTTGGCAGCCCAAGCAAAATCCCGGCCTCATTTGTCCTGGACAAAAATGGTGTTATTACGCACAAAGTCTCCGGACAACTCCACTACAAGCGCCTAGAAACGCTGACTGGAATACAGTAACAAATTGTTATATATGGTTATATTCTAGCAAGTCGCATATACGCTACATGTGCGCAAGAAATACAAATATAGTTGGACAGATACCTATTAAATGGTTTTCTAATATTCTAAAATAGCTGCCAGTAATTCACTGCACAAATGTTCATCTTTACTGGAGCCCGAAATGAAATCGCATCAAACCGTATCACTCCTTATTGCCGCCATGCTGAGCACCAGCGCGTTTGCTGGTGATGCCAACCTGGGTGCGGCAAAGGCTCAGAATTGCGTGGCTTGCCATGGCAGTGCCAGCTTTCCCGGCATGTTCCCGCTGGTGCAACTGGCTGGCCGCGATGCCGACAAGCTCGCCACCAAAACCAACAAATATCGCAGCGGTAAATTGTTCTCGCCCTTGATGACCATGTCCGTAATCGGGCTGACCGACAAGGATGTGGAAGACATTTCAGCCTACTATCAGTCGCTGGGCAAGCCATTCATGCCCATGAACGGCATTCGTGGCGACGAAGACTTCAAGGTTTCCGCCAACTAACCCTGCCACCACATGACACGCGCCCGATCAGGCTTGATAGGCGCGCCAGTCTATGACCCGGTGTTGCGTCTGCTGCACTGGGTCAATGCATGTCTGGTACTGGCCCTGCTGGCAAGCGGTCTGACTTCCATGTATATGGAACCCGGCCAGACCAGAGCCTGGCTGCGTGACTGGCATGGCTATGCAGGCGCCACGCTGATTGTGGGCATCATTGCCAGACTGACCTGGGGACTCGTCGGGCCACCCCATGCGCGACTGCGTGACATGTGGAAACCGGCCGAGTGGCGCGGCATTCTGGCCAACTTGCAGAATGCATTCGCGATTCCCCGGCGCTACGGCCACCACCCGCCTGCGAGCCTGGCTTATCTTGGTCTGTATGCACTGCTCACACTGGCTGCGACAACCGGCCTGATGCTACTCGCCATTGCCCAGGGAATCGGTCCACTGGAATGGTTAATGGCAAGAGACGTCGCGATTCGGGCAATACCGCAGAATTTGCATGAGCTAGCAGCCTGGGCTGCGCTTGGCTTTGTCACCCTGCACCTGTCGGCTCTTGTCATGCACCCGCTATTGCACGGCCTGCCAGTTGCTCAGGCCATGTGGTCCGGCGTGCAATACATTGCTCAGAAGGAAAAAAGATGACCCGTTTGTTTGCTACCCTGCCTGTCACACTGGCCTTGGTGCTACCTGTTCACGCAGCAAGCCCGAGCGAAATACTCGCAACCTACACCGGTTCAACTGGCAGCGCCTCTGCCAGCCGGGGCGAAACATTCTTTAACGCCAAACGCCTGCACAGCAGGGGCGAACAAGTGAGCTGTGCCACCTGTCACACCAGCAACCCCAAAGCTGCCGGAAAAACCCGCGCCAACAAGCCAATCGAGCCAATCGCCCCGGTTGCCAATGCAGAGCGCTTCACTGACCCCGCCAAAGTGGAAAAATGGTTCAAGCGCAACTGCAATGATGTCCTGGAACGCGTCTGCACCAATCAGGAAAAGGCGGATTTCATCGCATACATGATCTCAGTCCGCTGAATTGCAAAGTAACGGATATAAAAATGGACAAAAAAATGGGCGTAGGCAAAGCAAATCTTGCATGGCTGATAACAGCGGTTTTGAGCAGCGCTTTTTTACTGACCGCCAGTTGGGGCAGCGATGGTGCGGCGAGCTTTCCGCCAGTTAATCACGTCGCCACCAAAACCGAGTGTGCGGCTTGCCACATGGCCTATCCCGCCGGGCTGCTGCCCGCGCGGTCATGGAAACGCATGATGGGCGAACTGGGTAATCACTTCGGCGAAGACGCCAGCCTGTCCGCGCAGGAAGTGGCGCAAATCGAGCAATATCTGATCGGCAATGCTGCGGACGCGGCAAATGCCAGCCGCTTGATGCAGCGCATTGCCCAAGGCGTTGCGCCGGGCGCGACACCACAACGATTTACCGAAACCGCCTACTTTGGCTATCTGCACGACGAAGTGCCGTCCAGCGTTTGGAAACGCAAGGGCATTGCCAGCAAGGCCAACTGTGTGGCCTGCCACACCAAGGCCGAACAGGGCAGCTTTGCCGAGCGCGAAATCAGGATTCCGAAACAGTAGTCGCGGTTTTGTACAAAGCCAGCGCCCGCTCGCGCTGGCGCGCATGGTCAACAATCGGCGCGGGATAGTCGCGGCCAATTAACACGCCGCAGGCGCTTTGTTGCGCGGCAGACATTTTCCACGGCGCATGGATGAACTTGTCCGGCACCGGCTTCAGCTCTGGCAGATAACGGCGGATGAATTTGCCTTGTGCGTCGAATTTTTCTGATTGCGTGACCGGGTTGAAAATGCGGAACCAGGGCTGCGCATCACAGCCCACCGAGGCCGACCATTGCCAGCCACCGCTGTTCGCCGCCAGATCAAAGTCGATCAAATGTTGCGCGAAATACCGCTCGCCCAGTCGCCAGTCCACCAGCAAGTCCTTGACCAGAAAACTCGCCGCCACCATGCGCAGGCGATTGTGCATGTACCCGCTCTGGTTGATCTGGCGCATGGCGGCATCGACCAGCGGATAGCCGGTGCGCGCCTCGCACCACGCCTCAAAATATCCCGGCGGATTTGGCCAGACAATCGCATCAAACTCGGGCTTGTAGCAGCGGCCTTGGGCCAGTTCTGGACGATGCCAGATTAATTGTTGATAGAACTCGCGCCAGATCAGTTCGGACAACCATGTTTCCGCACCCATGCCGCCCATGCCGTGCGCGGTGGCGGCAAGCTGCCGGATGGAAATCGTGCCAAAGCGCAAATGCACCGAAAGATAGGATGGCCCCTTGATGGCAGGAAAATCACGAGCCTGCTGATAGCGCTCAATCCGCGCCAGAAAGTCACCAAACAATTTTTGCGCGCCCGTAGCACCCGGCACAACGCCCAAGGCATCGAGATTGCTTGCCGCAAACCCCAAGGTCGCCAGCGCAGGCAGGGTGGCTGGCGCTTCGCGCTTGAGATTCCCAAGCAGCGGACGCACGTCATAAAACGCCACACCCGTCTCATTCAGCTTCCTGAGCCAGGCGTTTTTGTACGGCGTAAAAACGCCATAAGGCTTGCCGGACTGGGTCAGGACTTCATCCTGCTCAAATACCACCTGATCCTTGCAGGCGTGAAACGCGATACCGCGCGCCTGCAA
Source organism: uncultured Thiobacillus sp. (assembly GCA_964442685.1). Classification (GTDB taxonomy): domain Bacteria; phylum Pseudomonadota; class Gammaproteobacteria; order Burkholderiales; family Thiobacillaceae; genus UBA6918. The sequence continues at coordinate 3,669 of CAYTZP010000010.1, read as the reverse complement.
GGCTTGCGCCACTTCATCATCGCGCGCGATGGCTTGCGGTTCGTAGTCGCGGTTGCAAAACACCGTCTGAACATTGGCGCTGGCGGCAAATGCCGGGATCAGGGTACGCGCCGACCCGTGCAGCACATGCAAGGTCGCGCCGAGTGTTTCCAGCTCGGCTTTCAGCGCCGCCACGCTGGCATGGATGAATTCCACCCGGCGATCTTCGCGCGCAGGCAGCGCATCCAGAATATCGGTATCGAAAACAAACACCACCTGCACCGAGCGCGCCTCTGTTAGCGCGGCGAAGAGCGCCGCGTGGTCGTGCAAACGCAAATCGCGCCGCAGCCACACCAGCGCACGCTCATCGTGCAACATCGTGCTCATCGGAAGTACATGCCATGACCGGCGTTAAAATGCATCATCACTCATCACCCAACACCATCATGCACGAATCCCGACTGGACGAACTGGAAGCAAAATTGAGTTTTGCCGAAGACCTCATTGACACACTGAACCAAACGGTTGTGCGCCAACAGCAACAACTGGACAGCCTGCAAGACCAGCTGCGCTTTTTGCACGCACAAATGCAGGAGCACCCAACTACCGAACAACGCAATCTACTGGACGAGATACCGCCGCATTATTGACGCCATCTAAACTGCCACTTTCACCACCACCTTGCGGATGAAACCATCGCTCACCAGCGGCGCATGGGCATCTTCAGGAAAGAAAATACAGAATGCCCCCGGCGGCGTGGCAATCCAGCTTGATGGCGTATCGTTGAAAAAACGGATGTCGCGCGTCTCACTGTAATCCGTTGCCGGGTCAACGCATTCGGCCACCGGCTTCCAGCCCATTTCGTCCACACCTTCAAGCACCAGTTGAATGTCGATGTAACGGCGATGGCATTCCAGCTTGGCTTCCGCGCGCGTGCGCCCCTGGCAATGCTCGACGATGGCGAACAGGTTTTCGCCATCAACCACATGTTTGCCAGGCGCAAGCGCGTTCAAATCCGTATCGCGCAAAAATTCGAACGCCCGTGCAAAGCGCGGGTGCAAAGCAAGGTAGCGATTCGCGTTGGCGAGTATTTCGATGGTCATGGATTCGAAAGCAACCTGTACGAAAAATCAAACTCCGTCCGGGGTCGGGCGTTTCACGCGCCTGTCCCGTACGAACACGCCTTTATCCCTGGGCACAACGTCAAACAGGTCTATCGCCAGAAACAAATCCTTGAGCTGTTTGTAGCCGTAGTTCCGGGAATCAAATGAGGCTTTCTTGGAAATGTGCTGTCCGACTGCGCCCAGGTGCGCCCAGCCTTCGTCATCCGCCGCGGCCTCGACTGCCTGACGCAACAGACTGACTAATCGTGCATCCCCCTTGAGTTCCTTCGCGCTTAATTTGCTGACAACCGCCTTGGAAACCGGAATACCCGTCGTTTCATTCTTTGGTTCTTCCGGTGTCTTCACTTCGGACTCCGAAGACATGCCCAGATTCTCCAGATAAACAAATCGGGAGCAGGCATTGACGAAGGGCAAAGGCGTTTTCTTCTCGCCAAAGCCAAATACCTTCAGGCCATTGGCACGAATGCGCATCACCAGCGGCGTGAAATCCGAATCACTGGAAACGATGCAGAAACCATCCAGATGCTTTGTATAGAGCAAATCCATGGCATCAATAATCATCGCCGAATCAGTGGCATTCTTGCCCTTGGTGTAGGCAAACTGTTGAATCGGCTGGATTGCATATTCGTGCAGAACATCCTCCCAACCTTTCAGGTGTGCGCTTTTCCAGTTGCCGTATGCGCGCCGGATATTGATGACCCCATGCTTGGCCAACTCATCCAACACTTCGTCAATCTTGTCGGCGGGACTGTTGTCCGCATCAATCAACAGGGCAATACTGGATTCGTGCATATCACGCCCTTTGAAACCAATTTTGTGTTCAGACTCGTACGCCCTTGGATTTATGTCCTGAGATCAGCCTGGTCTCCACTGTCGGTCGATTTGGCGATATCTACCAGCTTTCCATTCTTGCGGATAATGCAAGGCGTATTGGTTTGCCGTGCCAGTTCACGCGCGCGTTGCGCTGCGCGTTTCATGGCCTGTTCCGAGCCAAGCAGGTCAGGAGAAGAAGGGGGCTTTTTGTCCGGATTTATCATGGTTCACTCCAGTCCATGGGGAGAGGTGCATCACTTGAATTGTCATAAAGAATCCATGCATCGACAAGTGATTTATAGACACTGTGAAAATTGGCAAGGCCGCTGGCAAAACGGCGGCGGATGGTTTCTTCCAGAATGTTATGCCCGCCTTGGGCAACACGAGCCTTCACTCGCGCGATGGCTGTTTCAGCAGAATCCAGGGAAAGAAAAAACAACTCCACTCGATACCCGGCTTTTCGCCATTTCGTGATATGCCGCGCATACCCTTTCCCTGACAAAGTGGTCTCGAAGGCAAAACTTTCAAGTTTGCCGGCCTTGTCGGCGATCTCAGCCAACATGAGCCGTCCCGCCTGAACTGCTACCGCTTCAGGCTTGAATGGCGAAAGTCCGGCTGCAATGAGGTCAGCATTGATAAATACAGGAAGCCCGGCCTCTTTGGGCAAAAACTCCTTCGCAAAAGTTGTCTTGCCTGCCCATTGGGGCCAGCAATGATAATGATGCGCGGGCTGATATCCATCACCGGCTGATTGGCTTGTAGCGAATCCGCTTCGGCTTCGCGCCTTCTTCACCCAGGCGCTTGCGCTTGTCTTCTTCATATTCCTGATAATTTCCGGCGAAGAAGGTCCATTGCGATTCGCCCTCACAGGCAAGAATGTGTGTGCAGATGCGGTCGAGGAACCAGCGGTCGTGGGAAATCACCAGCACGCAACCGGCGAATTCGAGCAGGGCGTCTTCCAGCGCGCGCAAGGTTTCCACATCCAGATCGTTGGAAGGTTCGTCGAGCAGCAGGACGTTGCCGCCCTGAATCAGAGTCTTGGCCAGATGCAGCCGCCCGCGCTCGCCGCCGGAAAGATTGCCGACGATTTTCTGCTGGTCGCCGCCCTTGAAATTGAAGCGGCCAATGTAGGCGCGGCTGGGCATTTCAAACCTGCCGACGGAGAGAATGTCCGAACCGCCGGAGATAGCTTCGAACACGGTCTTGTCGTTTTCAAGGCCTTCACGGCTTTGGTCAACGGAAGAAATTTTTACCGTGGAGCCGATGACGATTTCGCCTGAGTCCGGCTGTTCCTTGCCCTGAATCATGCGGAACAGGGTGGACTTGCCCGCGCCGTTGGGGCCGATAATGCCGACGATGGCGCCTTGCGGAATCTGGAAGCTGAGGTTGTCGATGAGCAGGCGGTCGCCATAGGATTTGCTCACGCCATTGAACTCGATGACTTTTTCACCCAGACGCTCGCCCGGCGGAATGAAGATTTCCTGCGTTTCGTTGCGCTTCTGGTATTCGACGCTGTTCATTTCTTCAAAACGCGCCAGACGCGCCTTGGACTTGGCCTGGCGCGCTTTGGGATTCTGGCGCACCCATTCCAGTTCCTGCTTCATCGCCTTCATGTGCGCGTCGATAGATTTCTGTTCCTGCTCCAGTCGGGCTTCTTTCTGTTCCAGCCAGCTTGAATAATTGCCCTTCCACGGGATACCGTGGCCGCGGTCAAGTTCGAGAATCCACTCGGCGGCGTTGTCGAGGAAGTAGC
>CAYTZP010000009.1:0-51670 GCA_964442685.1 uncultured Thiobacillus sp. | reverse complement strand
AAAACGGGTGCAGCTGCCCTTGATTCTGATCGCCAACAAATTGCTGCGCGTGCCGCCCTCCCCCTGGATACGCGCGCTGCAAGTGCCTTCCGGGTTTGATGTGGCAGACCAACGCATTGTTCAAGAGGCCGAAGCGGGCGACCTGATAATCACCGCCGACGTGCCGCTGGCCGCGCAAGTCATCGCCAAAGGCGCTACCGTCATCGACCCGCGCGGCGAACAGCTTAACACAGGCAACATTCAATCTCGGCTGACCATGCGCAACTTCATGGAAGCACTTCGGGGAAGCGGCGTCGAAACTGGCGGCCCGGCATCGTTTTCTGCTGCGGACAAACACACATTCGCCAATATGCTCGACAGGATTCTGGCCGAACAGGCCAGACGTCAAAAAAACTGAGTGGAACGGGAGACTGAATCGCCACCAGATAGGCGCGGATTTGTTGCCTGATGCTGACGGGCGCTCGCATCATGCTTTCAGGCGCGGATCAGGCACGGCTTCTGATCTAGTGATCCAGGCTCAGTTTGCCAGGCCCGCTCAGCAACAGCGGCAGGAACATCAGCAGATACATCAGCGGTAATTTGAATCCGTTGTCGCAGACGTTATAGCCATTTCCCGCATGCACACTGACCCAGGCCACCACGGTCAGAACCATGAGCGAAACACTGGCGAAACGCGTACCCAACCCCAGCACAAGCACGATTGGCCCAGCAGTTCGGTTCAGGTAGCCAACTGCCAGCTGATTTCGACCGGTACCAGGTTGAACGGAAACGGAAACTGATCCTTGATGCTGGCAAACCAGTTCTCGCCGCGCAGCTTTTCCAGCCCGGCCTCCCAGAACTCGTAAGCCAGCAGCAGCCGCAAACCTAACAGGCCAAGCCACTCGCCTGCCTTGTCCAGCTTGCCAAACATGTCGCGCACCAGGCAAACCATGCAGGTATTGAGATTCATGTCTTCCTCCTGTTTCAGTATTGTCCGAGTTAGTCGGCCTTACCGAAATTTCCTGACAAACTGTTTGGAAGACAGTCTGTTTAGAGGCTTGCTTCCATGACTTTGCTCAAACCGCAGACACAATGAAAGAAGGAACCCGGCGATCTTCGATCAATTCAGCGCGCTGGCCAGCAGGCGGCGATATTTTGAGACAACCTCTCCCTGCCCGCCCAGAAGGTTGAATACGTCCAGCATGGTTTTGCGGCCAATGTCGTCCTGGAAGCTGCGGTCGCGGCGGACAATTTCCAGCAGTTGCGCCATGCCTTCGTCGTAGCGTTGCGACCCGACCAGAATGCCGGCCAGCTTGAGGCGAGCCTCCAGGTTGTTTTCGTCAGCTTCGATGGCCGCCGTGAGCGTACCTTCGTTTTCGCCACCGGCCTGCATCTCCGCCAGTTTGATTTGCGCGCGCAGGAATTTGGGGCGGTCGTCGTTCTGCACCAGCGGATCGCGGATGCTATCCAGCAAACGGCGGGCTTCTTCGAGTTCGCCCTTGTCGATCATGATGTGGGCAGCATCCACGCGTACCCATTCATTGCTGGAATCCAGATGAGAGGCTTCGGCCAGTAATTCGAGCGCGGCGGCATCGTCACCTGCTTCGCGCTTTTCCCGCGCCTGCTGACGCAGTTCATCCACCGGGCTGGGCGCGAGCTTGTCCAGCCATTCGCGCACAGCGGACTCGGGCAGCGCGCCGGAAAACTGGTCAACGATTTCGCCGCCGATGAAAGCGCGCACATCGGGAATACCGCGCACGCCAAAATGCGTGGCGATGTCGGGATGCTCTTCGGTATTGACCTTGGCGAGGACGAACTTGCCGCCGTATTCCTCGGCCAGTTTTTCCAGCATGGGCTTGAGCGTTTTGCACGGCCCGCACCAGGGCGCCCAGAAATCCACCACCACCGGTTGCTTGAACGAAGCCTCGATGACTTCCTGTTGAAAGTCGGCAATACCGACGTCTTTGCTGTATTCAGACATGCTCATTCGCTTTCAATAATTCACCACAGAGACACAGAGAAAAACCAAAAAAGATACAAGGGCTGCCTACCTGCCAAGGTTTGCGCTAACCCTTTATCTTCTGGCCTTCCAATACAGCAGTTCAAAAGGTTTCCTCTGTGTCTCAGTGCCTCTGAGGTTAATCGGTTGTTTTCTCCTGCACCAGCACCCAGGGCGCCACCACCACACTCCATAAATCCGGGTCGCGCGCCAGCCAGTCGCGCGCTTCATCGTCGGTAACTTTGCCAAGCTGGCCGGCCTGCATCCAGGCGGCGACCCTGCTGCCTTCGTCTTTGGATATGGCGACAGCCACGTCAATCAGATCGAGTTCTGTTGCCACCCGCACCACCACGCCGCGTGCGTGATGGCGCTGCATTTCACCCCAGCCGGCTTTGGCGGTTTCGGTGTTGAGCTTGGCACGGAGGATTTCAGTGGGTTCGTTCATCTGAGTAAAATAAGATGCACAAGGAGGACGCGGAGGGCACAAAGGAACACTTTTTTACCTCCGTGTCCTCTGCGTCCTCTTTGTCATTGGCTTTGTTATATCCGCCTGGCCAGTTCTTCCGCCTTGCCGGTGTAGCTGGCTGGCGTCATTTCTTTCAGGCGCGCTTTTTCCGCATCGGGTATCGCCAGTCCGTCGATAAACACGTGCAGGGTGTCGCGGTTGATGCCGCCCTTGCCGCGCGTAAGTTCCTTGAGTTGTTCATACGGATTGGGCACGGCGTAACGGCGCATCACGGTCTGGATGGGTTCGGCCAGCACTTCCCAGTTATGGTCGAGATCTGCCAGCAAGGCGGCGGGATTGGCTTCGAGCTTGTTCAGCCCGCGCAGGCAGGACTCATACCCCAGCAGGGTGTAACCCAGACCCACGCCCATATTTCTGAGTACGGTGGAATCAGTCAGGTCGCGCTGCCAGCGCGAGATGGGCAGTTTTTGCGCCAGGTGGGTGAGCATGGCGTTGGCCAGACCAAAGTTGCCTTCGGCGTTTTCAAAGTCGATGGGGTTGACCTTGTGCGGCATGGTGGAGGAGCCCACCTCGCCCGCCTTCACTTTCTGCTTGAAGTAGCCCAGCGAGATGTAGCCCCAGACATCGCGGCACAGGTCGATGAGCATGGTGTTGGCACGCACATGGGCGTCGAACAGCTCGGCCATGTAATCGTGCGGCTCGATCTGGATGGTGTAGGGATTGAAGTTCAGCCCCAGCCCTTCCACAAACTTTTTGCCGAAGGCTTCCCAGTCCACATCCGGGTACGCAGACAGGTGCGCGTTGTAGTTACCGACCGCGCCGTTGACCTTGCCCAGGTATTCGCGGTCGGCGAGTTGCACACGCACGCGTTGCAGGCGATACACCACGTTGGCCATTTCCTTGCCCAGCGTGGTCGGGCTGGCGGGCTGCCCGTGGGTGCGCGACAGCATGGGCAGCGCGGCCAGGCTATGGGCAATCTCTTGCAGCTTGTCGATGATGCGGGTGAGGCCGGGCGTGAGGATTTCTTCCTGCGCGCCTTTCAGCATCAGGCCATGCGAGGTGTTGTTGATGTCTTCGGAGGTGCAGGCGAAATGCCAGAACTCGCTGACGGCGTGCAACTCGGCATTGGCCTTGCAGCGTTCCTTGAGGAAATATTCAACGGCCTTCACGTCGTGGTTGGTGGTGGCTTCAATGTCTTTCACCCGCTGCGCGTCAGCCTCGGAGAAATTGGCGACGATGGCGTCGAGAAAGGCAATAGCCTCAGCCGAAAACGCCGGCACTTCGGCAATGTTTTTTTCGGCGGCCAGGGCTTTGAGCCATTCCACCTCCACCAGCACGCGGTGTTTGATCAGGCCGAATTCGCTGAAGTAGGGACGCAGGCTGGCGATCTTGCTGCCGTAGCGGCCATCAAGCGGGGAAAGCGCGGTGAGTGCGGAGAGTTCCATGCGGTTTGTGCGGGTACTGGAGAAACCGCTATTTTACAGGAGAGACTAAACTTGCCGCCGTTCTCTGAATGCTTGGGCGATGGTGCCCAGATCGACATATTCCAGTTCGCCGCCCAGCGGCACGCCGCGCGCCAGACGCGAAACTTTCAGCTCCTTTTCACGCAGGCGCTCGCCCAGCATGTGCGCGGTGGCTTCACCCTCCGGCGTAAAATTGGTCGCCAGCACCACTTCTTCCACTGCGCCATCCAGCGCGCGATTGAGCAATTTATCCAGACTGATTTCGCGCGGCCCCACGCCGTCCAGCGGCGACAGCCTGCCCATCAACACAAAATACAGGCCGTTGTAGCTTTGGGTGGACTCCAGCGTATTGAGGTCGGCGGGCATTTCCACCACTGCCAGCAATTTCTTGTCCCGGCGCGGATTGGCGCAGGTGGGGCAGATTTCGGTGCCGGAAAAGTTGTTGCACAGCTTGCAGTGTTGCAAATGCGCGAGCGCATGGCTCAGCGTGGCAGCCAGTTTCTCGGCGCCGGCACGATCACGCTGCAACAGGTGATACGCCATGCGCGCTGCGGACTTGGGCCCGACGCCTGGCAGGGCGCGCAGCGCATCAATCAGCGCGGCCAAAGCGCCCGGCTCTTTTTGATTCACGGGGCGGATTCCTGAAAGCGTTGCGAGAGGGCGTCAGGCAAGCAGGGAACCGGCGAGAAAGCGGAGTTTACTTGTGTGTAAATGAGCAATTCGAACATGTTCCTGACGCAGCATCACGCCCTCGCAGCAGCTTTCATTTAGACATTGAGCCAGGCGGCTCCTTGCCCGACATAATGATGTAGAAACCCAGCGCCACCAGCGCCATCCACAGCACCACGGCCCACATGCCAAAGCGTTCGGACAGCGCGCCCATATTGAACATGACCACCAGCGCCACGATCAGCACGCCGTTGCCAATCCAGAAACGCGTTTTCTGATTATTCATCTGCTAGCCCCTTGATTTAGAACGGCAGTTTCATGCCGGGTGGCAGGGGCAAGCCCTGGGTAAATGCGCCCATTTTTTCCTGGGTGGTGGCTTCGGCCTTGCGGATGGCGTCGTTAATGGCTGCGGCGATCAGGTCTTCCAGCATTTCCTTGTCGTCCATCACGCCCGCGTCAATCTGCACACGGCGCACGTCGTTGCGGCAGGTCATGGTGATCTTGACCATGCCCGCGCCGGACACGCCTTCCACTTCAACCTGTGCAAGTTGTTCCTGCGCCTTTTGCATGTTGGCCTGCATTTGCTGCACCTGCTTCATCATGCCGCCCAGTCCGCCCTTCATCATTTTGTTTCTCCTAATAACTGAATGGATGCGGGGTCAATCCGCGCATCAAATTGTTCAATCAAATCGCGCACGAACGGGTCGCTCTCAATGGCTTCCACCGCCTGTGCATGTTTTTCCGCCTTGTCGCGCGCGCGTTGTTCAACCGGGCTGGCGCCAGCCGACGCGCCAACTTCAAATCGCACTTGCAGGCCGTCGCCAAATTTTTGTTTGAGCGCCGCAACCAGCTTGTCCTGATAGATTTTATCCAGCAAATGTTTGTGCGCTTCGGCCAGCCCAAGACACATGACATCGCCGTCGTGCGACTTCAACGTGCACTGATCGGCAAGCATTTTGGCCATGCCGCCCAGTTTCAGCCCGGCGACGGTATCCGGCCAACGTTCGGTCGAAATAGCGGCTGCAATACTTGTTGCTGCAACATGCTTTACCGCCGCATCCGGCATCGGCTCGGCCATTTTATTTTCAATGGCCGAGGTCTGTTGCGCGGGCGCGGCAGCAGCCACCGTGCGGCTGACCGCAGGCGTGGCTTTGAGCGCGACGCTTTTGACGGGCGCAGCTTCGCCCGGGGCAAATGCCAACATGCGCAATAACGTGATGCTGAATCCGGATAATTCATCCGGCGCATAAGGCATATCACGACGGCCATTGAGCGCAATCTGGTAGAAAATCTGCACGCTTTCCGCATCCAGCTGGTTTGCCAGCGCACGAATTTGCGCGGCATCCTGCTCGCTTTCGTCCAGCGCATCGGGCGCGGCTTGCATCAGCGCAATGCGCGTCAGCAGACTGCCCATATCCTGCAAGGCGGCGGCCAGCGACACGCCACGCGCAGACAGATTCTGCGGTTGCTGCATCAAGCCAACGGCATCTTTGCGCACCAGTGCATCGAGGATTTCGAACAAATAGGCTTGTCCCACTGTGCCCAGCATGGCCTCTACCGCAGCGGACTCCAAACTGCCCTGCCCATGCGCAATCGCCTGGTCAGTCAAAGACAAGGCATCGCGCATACTGCCGTTTGCCGCACGCGCAAGCAGCTTGAGTGCAGCGGGTTCTGCGCCGATGTGCTCCTGTTCCAGCACATAGGCCAAACGCTGCGTGACTTGCGCGGACGTCATCGGCTTGAGGTTGAATTGCAAACAGCGGCTTAGCACCGTGACCGGAATCTTCTGCGGGTCGGTGGTGGCGAGGATGAACTTGACATGCTCGGGCGGCTCTTCCAGCGTCTTCAACATGGAGTTGAATGCCGGATTTGACAGCATGTGTACTTCGTCGATGATGTAAACCTTGTAGCGACCGACGGTGGGCGCGTATTGCGCGTTGTCCAGCACCTCACGCATGTTGTTCACGCCGGTGTTGGACGCGGCATCCAGCTCCAGCAAATCAACAAAGCGCCCGGCGTCGATCTGTTTGCAGGCGCTGCACTCGCCACACGGTTCCGGCGTTACGCCGGTTTCGCAGTTAAGGCACTTGGCCAGGATGCGCGCCAAAGTGGTTTTGCCCACCCCGCGCGTGCCGGTGAACAGATAAGCGTGGTGAAGACGACCCTGCGTGAGCGCGTTGGACAGCGCCTTGACCACATGCTCCTGCCCGGTGAGATCGGCAAAGCGCCGCGGCCGCCATTTGCGGGCCAGCGCGACAGCAGGTTGGGAGGTTTCGCCGAACAGGTCGCTCATTGCAGAAATCAGTCGTCAGGTATCAGGAATCAGAAAAAGTCATTCTCATGCATCAGCTTTCTTGAACGTTTTAACTGTTCCCTGATTTCTGATCCCTGTATTCTGAGTAATGGCGAGCCTTGACCCCGGCACTGGTAACGATCCGCTGTGGCTGCTTCCTTCCGGACCTGACCAGGTTCACGGGGCTGCCATGCGGGGAGGCCCGCCGTCGCCATTTTACCCTTTATTCGTCATCCAGCGGCGCTTTCAAACGCCGAGATTGCACCGCAGCTGCCAGTTCGCGCAGCAGCGGCATGGTGTCGTCCCAGCCAATACAGCCGTCGGTGATGGATTGCCCGTATTCCAGCGGCTTGCCCGGGCACTGGTCTTGCCGCCCCGATTTGAGATGGGACTCGATCATCACACCCATGATGCGTTGCTCGCCGCGCGCAATCTGACTGGCAACATCCAGCCCGACTTCAATCTGGCGCTGGAATTGTTTGCTGGAGTTGGCGTGGGAAAGATCAACCATCACATGCTGGCTCAGGCCAGCGGCGGCCAGCTCTTTGCACGCCGCACCGACGCTGGCCGCATCATAGTTGGGTTGCTTGCCGCCGCGCAGGATGACGTGGCAATCCTCGTTACCGGCGGTCTTGAACACAGCCACCCGGCCTTCCTTGGTAATGGAAATAAAGTGATGACGCGCCGCCGCCGCCTTGATGGCGTCCACTGCAATTTTGATATTGCCATCGGTGCCGTTTTTGAAACCGATGGGGCACGAGGTGCCGGACGCGAGCTGGCGATGTGATTGCGATTCGGTAGTGCGCGCGCCGATTGCACCCCAGGCCACCAGTTCGGCAATGTATTGCGGCGACACCAGATCGAGAAATTCCGTTGCCGCTGGCAGGCCGGTTTCGTTGATATCCAGCAATATCCGCCGCGCCAGATGCAGACCGGTATTGATATCAAAGCTTTCATTTAGGTGCGGATCGTTGATCAAGCCTTTCCAGCCCACCGTGGTGCGTGGTTTTTCAAAATACACACGCATGATGATGATCAGGTCATGGCTGAGTTCATCGGCCAGGATTTTAAGCTTGCCCGCGTACTCCATCGCCGCCACCGGATCATGGATCGAGCAGGGACCGACAATCACCACCAGCCTGTCGTCCGCGCCGCGCAGCACGTCATGAACCTGGTTGCGCGCACGGAATACGGTTTCCGTCACCCTTTCGCTGGCGGGTAAATCCGCCATCAGTTGGGCGGGAGAAATCAGTTCCCCAACACGCTCTACGCGTAGATCATCTATCTGTTGCATTGTGCTTGTCCCGGAAAAACCTATCCTAGAAAAAACAAAAGACCGCCTGCCTGGCGGTCTTTCGGGGTTTGCTGTGCTGCTTGCGCTATTCCCTCCCGACCGCCGTGAGCGTGGGGAAAAAGAAATAAAAGAAGCCGGAAAACAGTTTGTTCATGGCTTGAATGCTAACAGAGGCCATCTGGCCGGGCAACCTATCATGTCACCTATTGTCGCGAGACCTATCAGCTTGATATTGTTGTCTCGCCGGTTTATGTCATGTTAAAGGCATGGACAAGTTCTGTGCGAACGCAGATGATGCTGACATGAAGTCGATTTACAATTTTTTTCGCCGGGTTCTGGGTTTGAGCCGGGGCAGCGGTGGCGCGCGGACGACGATGTTGACTTCAGCCCGCACGACTCAACGCTGGCTGGACAAGTTGCCCAAACTTTCCGGGTATGAAATGCACCATGCGCTGGTAGAGGGGCTGGAGCGTTTTAATGGTGACACCCGTGGCGATACGTTGAAGCGTATCAAGGTGTTGAAGGTCATGGAGGAAACCGGTCTGCCGATGCAGGCGGAGATCGTGACTGAATATGTCAATACGCCTGATGGCAACCACGCTGGCAGGCAAGCCTTGTGGCGCGAAGCGCAGTTGTTCTGGAACCAGATGGCCACGGCTTATCTGCAATTTTTCAAGCTGGTGCTCAAAGGCAAAGAGAAAGCCAGAGTCAGGCACTTGAGCACGGAGATCATTCTCGGTAACTTGCGTTATGTTGCGCTGGCCATGCGTTGGGAATATTACCGTGGTCAGCGGCCGGCTGAATTGTATTGGCAAAGGCTGCACAGGATTTACCGTATTGCCGAGATTGCCGGTGTGGCCTTGAGGGAAATAAAAGTGGAGGGCCGGGCAAGCAGTTGCGCGCGCGAGTATGCGCTTGCGCTGTTGTTTGATCTGGCTAATCCGCATGTGTTCCAGCCGCGCGAGGTGCATTCCATGGCGGGCATTCTGGAGGGGCTGGAGGCCATGCCGGTACCGGAGGTCGGCCTGCGGCGTGACCGGCACAGTCATATGATTGATCTCTCTGCCTTGCGCGGGGCTGAAAAAATCGAGGATCGGTGGGTGCCAGGAAAGCGTCTGCGTTATCTGGACTTGCAGGGTGTGGTCGGCGAGCTTGAAATGCTTGCGGCCGAATCAGAAGAAATTCAGGTCACGTTGATGTGCAAGCAGCTTGCCCGCACCATTGGCCGGGCGGGCGCACGCAGGGATAGCGCGCGTATCCAAACCAGCGGCGAGTTGTTTGTGGTGGTTGGGGTTGATGCGGTGGTATCCGCCATGCGCACCGGGCAATCGGATACTTCGGCAATGGAACGCTGGGCATTACGCGACGAAAGCCGCGAGGGTCTGGGCTTGATTGCTCCGCTGACGCGGGAGAGTCCGCAAGGCCAATTGTTGGTGGCGAGCCGGCAGTTGCATGAAAAAAGCTGGCAGTTGCTGGTTGTGCGTTGGGTGAGGGAAGAAGGCGGGCAAAGCCTGATAGGTGCTGAATCTTTAAGCAAACATCCCAAGCTGGTCGAGATTGGCTGGCAATCGGAGAATGCCGGGCTTGCGAGCGCCAAAGCCATTTTTCTGCCACTGGCGAACACCGCCCAAGGCACTACCAGCAATCTGCTGTTACCGGCAGCTGTGTATGAATACAAGCGCACCGTCACGCTACGCGATGACGGGGTGGCTTATCAACTAATGCTCATGCAGGTGGTGGAGCGCCACGGCGACTGGTTGCGTGTGGGGTTTGACGTGCTGGCGCGAGAAACCGTCGACACGTAGCAAACGTCCTCAGTCAAACGCGTTCAATGTGTGCTGGTATCCGGTTTCTTACGGCTGATCTGAATGGGCTGGGCGTTTTTCGGTTCATCGACGAAACCAGGACGCGCTTCAGAGAGGCCAAGCGTTGTCGCCAGCTCGTGCTCGCGCGAAGCAATCAGTTCAAAACAGGATTTGATCTGGTCGATGGTGTCGTCAGACAAAAAGCCGGAGGTACCCTGGCGCGGGGTGGCGTCCTTGACCACGCTGGCTAGCGTTTTACGCATGGCGCGCAGGATGCGCTGTTCCAGGTTGGCGGCGTTGAGCTGTTCTTCGGTCATTTGAGTTTCCTTGGATTCTGAATATTGAATGAAAGCGGCTGCGCTCAGGCGGCCAGCACGGCGATTTGTTTTGCGCTGAATCCTGCGGCTAGCAATTGAGCCTCGGCGGCGTTGATGAGTTCATCCGGCCCGGCAAGATAAACGTCGAATTTTCGCGCTTTTGGAAACTGCTCCAGCAACTGGTTGATGAGCAGGGTGGCAGCGTCTGACGCGGGCAGGCTGCCGAGGGCGGTCGGTAGATAGTGGAAGTTTTCCAGCGCATCAGTCCAGGCGCGACACAGATTGCCCATGTAGTGTCCATCTGGCTGGGTGGCGCCCCAGGCCAGGATCATGTCGTCGGCGGATTCGCGCGCCATGCTGTGTTCAAGCAGGCTTTTGATCGGCGCGAAGCCTCGGTCGAATGCGATGAAGACGATGCCGTTCGTGGAGTCGTCGTTGAAAACGTAATCGCCCCAGGGGCCATAGACGGTGATGTTTTCGCCGGATTTAAGTCCGTTCCAGACTTTCTCGCCGAACTGGCCGCCCATGCCCTTCTGCACATGAAATTGCAGGTCGCGGTCGTTGCAGGGGCAACTGGCGATGGGAAATTCGCCTGACCCCGCGTCAACATGGCCAAGTGTGAGGCTTTGCCCGGCCAGAAAGCGCAGGCGGTGCGTGCGCGGCGTTTGCAGATGCAACAGCATCATGTCCTGGCTGAGCGGGGTGACGGCCTTGACCCGTGCGGTGAGTTGTTGTTTTGGAATGTCGTCAGCGGAATGCGCCTCCAGTGCCTCCAGGGTGACATCGCTGACGGCGGTATGGCAGCACATCAGGGTATAACCCTGCTGTTTTTCCGGGTCGGACATGACGTAATCAAAATGCCGGGTTTTCATGACCTGGCCGGAAATGACGCGCGCCTTGCACAGCCCGCAGTTGCCGCTGCTGCATCCGTAATTCAGCGCCAGCCCCGCTTTCAGCGCGGCTTCGAGCAGGGTGTCGTTGCCTTCGACAAAGTAATCCTTGCCAGAAGGTTGCAGGGTGACGTGGGCAGACATGACCCTCAGCATAGCATCCATCACCGCCAGCGAATCGGGCTTTTGTTCCTTGCCCAGCACGCGCTGCAATTCCTTTTCCAGCCAGGCATCCAGTTGTTCCAGCGCGCCTCTGGATTCGGACGCGCTGTCGAGCAGGCGCTGAATCTGTGCTTGCAGGCCAACGGCCAGCGTGTGGTAATTCTGCAAGTGCTGTTTGACGTCATACAGCTCCATGCTCTGCTCGTACAGGCGCTCAGCCAGCACTTCCTTGGCGGGCAGGGTGCGATCCAGCACGCGCCGGCGGAACGCGTCTTCCTTGATTTTTTGTGTGCGCTCGAACAGGCCGGATTCTTCCAGCTTGAGGTCGGGGTAAAGCTGGAGCAGTTCCTCTGTCGAGAGGCTGCCGTCAAACGAATGCAGACCGCCTTCCTTGATGCGTTTTTGCAATGCGCCGCGCGTGACACCGATGAGTTTGGCGGCGCGGGAAAGGGTCAACTGTTGCGGCATGGAGGCGGGTGTTGGCGTTCAGGTGTTGGCAACACGATCATAATAACGCGCCCGGAACATCACGCGCTTCTGTTCTGGCGTATCGACAAAGCCGGTGCGGTCATGCAGCACGTTGTTGCAGATCAGCCCCATGCCTGCGGCCATGTGGTGGCGGAACATGCCGGGCAATGTCTGCGCCAGCAGTTTTTCGATGGCGGCCACGGCGGCCCGGGTCGCATCGTCCTGCTTCCAGTTGATGGAGCGGGTGCGGGCGGTGTAGCGCATGTGCAACTGGCCGCCGGGCAAAGTGGAGAACACCGGGCCAGTCTCGGTCGGACGCGCAATGCCGTTGTCGTCCATGCGCGGCGGGATGGACATGGCGTCCGGCTGCATCAATGCGCGGATGTATTCGGGATTCTCGTCGCGCAGCAACAGATAGAGCATTTCATGATCCATCAGCGCATTCTCGCCGCCGTCGTGCGCGGGACGGACGCAATGCAGCATCATGCCCAGAATCCAGCGCCCGGCGGGGTTGTAGTAACCGTCGGTATGCCAGCGGATGGGGCGGTCGGTATAGGGGATGAACTCGCCTTTTTTCTCGGTTTCATCGGCCACCGTCAAGGTGGTGATGCCGTCGTCGTCAGACATGAGGTTGGCGTCCAGCCGCTGCAAGCCGAATTGCCGCCCCATCAGGCGCGGCACGTCCTTGTCCGCGCCCAGGTCGGGGGCGGCATAGATGGCCATGTTGGTTTTTTGCAGCCGCGCCAGCAATGCCGCATGTTCGGCCCGGGTGAGCGCCTTGGGGTTGGCGATGGCAACTAACAGGTCTTTCGCCTGCGTGGGGTAGTCGCGCAGTTTTGCCGCCCGCCACTTGGCATAGCCCGTGGCGTTATCCGGGTGAAAAGGACTGGCGGGATGAATCAAGCTGCGTCGTCCGCAGGGCCGGTGTAGCGCGGATAAAACGCGTCGATCTGTTTCTGGATCGGGCCGAGGAAGGCGGGCGCTTCGATCTCGATGATCTGGTCGGCAATCCATGACTGGTCGCGTTCTTCCATCACTTCACGCAGGCAATTGGCGAGGTAACGCTTGACCTGGAAGTTGGGGTTTTCCGGGTCGTAGTCAAACTCGGCGTATTCATTCCAGCGCTGGTTGAAGCGGTTGAGAATGGCTTCAACATAAGGATGGCCGTGGTCGTTCATCACATCGTGGATGTTGGATTCGAGAATCTCGGCCATTTTGACGCCCAGTGCGCCAATGAGTTCGGCGCGTTCTTCGTCATCAATCCGGCCATAGACCAGACGATCCACCAGTTGCACCATGTAAGCGATCACTTCAGCCAGCAGGGTAAAGCCGCGTTGGGGTGTGATGATGTCGTAATCGGCGTTGGAAAGATTGATGATGGCCTTATCCGCCAATTTCCACAGTGTGATGGCGAAGGCCGAAGCCTGTTCCTGCGGGCCGCGCGGGTCGTCACCCTCACGGAACCAGCTGGTTTTGACGCGGAGTCCGCTCATGATGTTGTCCTTTTCATTCGCCCGTTGCGATGGGGCGGGCAGGGTCGGTAATCCATTCACTCCAGGAACCGGGATAAAGCCGTGAGCCAGATAATCCCGCAATTTCCATGGCCAGGATATTGTGGCAAGCCGTCACGCCGGAACCGCACATGTGGATGACCTGGTGCGGCGCCGCGCCGTTGAGCAGCGCCTGGTAATTTTCGCGAAGGGCTTCCGGCGCAAGGAATGTGCCATCGAAATCCAGATTTTCCTCGAACGGCCAGTTGATTGCCCCGGGCACATGACCGGCAATGGGATCCAGCGGTTCATAATCACCAGAGAAGCGGCGATCCGGGCGCGCGTCGATCAGGCGTAGTTTGGTGTCTGACAGCGCCGCCGTGACCTCATCGGCATCAACCCACTGGCTGCGCTCGGGCAGGGAAGGGCAGGACGCGGGGTGGATTTCTGGCGGGGCTTCCTTGGCAATCGGGCGTTTTTCACGTTGCCACTTGGGATAGCCGCCATCCAGCAGCGCCACGGCAGGATGTCCCAGCCAGCGCAACAGCCACCACATGCGAACCGCCATGGAGCCAAAGCTGTCGTCGTACACCACGACCTGACGGTTGATGCCGACGCCCAGTTTGCAGAGTTTCGCGCTTAAAACCTTGGGGTCGGGCAGGGGGTGACGCCCGCCCGGTCCGGCCGGGCTGGCCATGTCGTCATCAAGATGAATATAGCGGGCGCCGGGGATATGGCTCTCTGCGTAGGCCAGACGGCCGCCGTCCGGATCAGTCAGGGTGAAGCGGCAGTCCAGCACAATCCAGTCGGGATTGCCTAACTGGGCGGCCAGTTCTTGTGTGGAGACGAGTGTGGTGTGAGACATTGGGACGTAGGAGCCGAGCCATGAGTGGAGGAAGACCGTTTGCGTGCAGCGGTCTCCCTCGGCTAATAACTCAACCGGGCAAGTTGATTAGTAGCCGCCTTTGCCGTAAGGCTTGGGCAGACCGGCCACGCGCACGGCCTGGCGGGCAGGCTGGTTGGGGAACAGTTGATAGAGGGCGCTCTTCCAGTCCTTGCTGTCGTCCTCTTCTTCCAGCGCCTTGATCATGTTGCGGAAGTTGGGAGTCTGGCCTTCGGTCTTGTAGGTCTCGCGCAGCCAGCGGATGACGAACCAGTGGTCATCCGTCAGGGTGATTTTTTCGCGTTCGGCCAGAATCGGGCAGATTTCGTCGTCATAAACGGGTTCCAGCAGAAAATCCTCTTCGTCGGTTTCCAGTTCTTCGCCGTTGTACATGACTCCCATGTTGACTCTCCTATTTAAGCAGGTTGAACAAAAAATGAACTCATACCGCGTCGATGGCGCCGACGGCGGTAATGGATTTGTGGGGGATGAATATGCCGCAACCCAGTTTGCGGTGCAATCCCATACCTTGTTGCTGGATGCGGATGGCATGTTCGATGGGCAGGGCGTGCAGCATCAGGCTGTAGCCGGTGGCGATTTTTTCGCCGTCGAAGAACTTTTGGGGGCGGCCGCAGATGAAACGGGTCTGGATGTCCAGCGTGTCCAGATAGCCCAGAATATCGCGGGTAAAGGTTCTTTCGTCATCACTGCCGGTGCACACGGTGTGCGCGTATAACGGCGTGTGCTGGGTCAGCGGCTTGATTTTGCTGGCGCCCAGGGTAAGCGTGTACCGATTCACCGCGAACTGTTGACCGCCAAGCGCGCTCAAACGATCGAGGAATGCGGCCGAGGCGCGGATAACCATTTTGGTACGACGGTTCAGGATCATCTCGCCGTTGCCGGTATCCGCACCCTGGATGGGGTGGATACCCAAGGCGGCATCCTCGTTAATCCAGGGCGCAATGCCGAGCAGCCCCTGATATATCAGCCAGGCGTGATCCAGCGGAAGGGCATGACCCTTCAGCTCGAATTGGATGTCGGAGACCGCGCCGAGGTCAATGTCCTTTGCCTCTGCATGATCTTCGTATAGCCAGCCTATTTTGCTTCTCCTTCGCCCACGGTATCACCCGCTTGATCCGGGTGTTTGTTCGCCCAATCCAGCATGGCTTGCCCCCACAACCTTGCGGTGTGCGGGTCGATATCGAAAATGGTGAAGCGTTTGATTTCGCGGATGCGGACGCGCAGCGTAACGTAGTCCGCACGGTGGTCGACGTGCTGGAGTTCGATTTCCTGCCGGTAGGGTGAAGCCGTAAATTTGCTCAGGCTGGTGATTTCGATATCGTCCATATGCAAGTCGTAACCAATCTGCAAAATCAATAAGTTATTGTTTGGTGTGCAATCACGCTACCCGTATGTGGGAGCATTGGCAGTAGAATTCAATATTAACTGGTGCTAACATTCGGAACTTTTCCAGCAGCAGTTTGGCATTGTGGGAGCGAAATGAACAGCCGCCCAGCAGGGGGGAGTGGGGTATAACCCATATGGGTAGGTTGGATTAACCCATCCTGCTTATGGTGTGGCTGTGAAGATGAAGCGTAGTATCCCGCTACGGTCTAGGGGTATGTCGGCGCTGCCGACGTAACAAATTAGCTGCTTGCCGCTGATCCCGGCATGTGGTTGGTGGCTTCAACCCTGGTTTGCCGTAATTCACATGTGAGTTTTTTTGAAGATTAATTTGATTGGAGAGTAAACATGGCTAAGAAAATGTATGACACGCCCATGCTCGACCAGCTGGAAAGCGGTCCCTGGCCCAGTTTTGTGACCGGCTTGAAGCGCCTGGCCAAAGACAACGACATGATGGTTGACCTGTTGGGTCAGCTGGAAGAGTCCTACAAAACCAGAAAAGGTTTCTGGAAGGGTGGTACGGTTGGTGTGTTCGGCTATGGCGGCGGTGTGATTCCCCGTTTTACCGAGCTGAAAGACGCGGACCACAAGCCCATCTATCCTGATGCTGCCGAGTTCCATACTCTCCGTATCCAGCCGCCCGCTGGTATGCACTACGACACCAAGACCCTGCGCTGGATGTGCGACGTTTGGGAAAAGCACGGTTCCGGTCTGATTGCTTTCCATGGCCAGTCTGGCGACATCATGTTCCAGGGTATCAAGACCGAGAACGTTCAGCCCGCTTTTGACGAGTTTAACGAAAATGGTTTCGACCTTGGTGGCGCCGGCCCTGCCCTGCGTACCTCCATGTCCTGCGTTGGTGCGGCTCGCTGCGAAATGTCCTGCTACGACGAAGCCCGTGCTTTGCGTACCATCATCAACAACAACCTGGATGACATGCACCGTCCGGCGTTGCCCTACAAGTTCAAGTTCAAGTTCTCCGGTTGCGGCAACGACTGCGTGAACGCCATCCAGCGTTCCGACATGGCGACCATCGGCACCTGGCGCGACAACATGCAGGTGAATGAAGAGCTGGTGAAAGCCTGGGTTGCCAAGAACGGCAAGACCGAGCTGGTGAACCAGGTTATCGGCATGTGCCCGACCAAGGCGCTGACCCTGAAGAAAATCGGCACCGAGAGCAAGGCTGACGGTATCGTTTCCGTTGCGGTTGATGCAGAAGACTGCATGGAAATTGACAACCACAACTGCGTGCGCTGCATGCACTGCCTGAACGTCATTCCCGGCGGTATGCTGCCTGGCAAGGACAAGGGCGTCACCATTCTGGTTGGCGGCAAGGGCGTGCTGAAGATTGGCGCCACCATGGGTACCGTGGTTGTTCCGTTCATGAAGCTGGAGTCCGACGAAGACTTCGAGCAGCTGGGCGAAATGGCTCGCAACATCCTCGACTTCTTTGCTGAAAACGCACTGGAGCATGAGCGCACCGGCGAGATGATCGACCGTATCGGTCTGGTCAACTTCCTGGAAGGTATCGGTCTGGAAATCGATCCCAACATGATCGCCCAGCCGCGTAACAACCCCTATGTTCGTATGGACGGCTGGGAAGAAGAAGTGTCCAAGTGGGAAGAGCGCAAGTCTGCGTAATTTCAACTGACTGGCAATGCAACGCTGCACAGGGGTAAAGCCTGTGCAGCGGTTTTGAAACTCTGGAGATAGAAAATGGCTGATTTGCGTCCCCCGATCGAAAGCGGCGCACCGGATCCGATGCCCTACATGCATCCGGTCATGAAGAAAAACTACGGCAAGTGGGTTTTCCACTCCCATCCCAAGCCGGGTGTCCTGTTCCACCGCGCTGAAAGCGGCGACGTGATCTGGACGGTCAAGGCTGGCACGCAGCGCCAGATGGACACCTACACCATCCGCGAACTGTCGGATATCGCTGACAAGTTTGGTGATGGTTATGTGCGCTTTACTGCCCGTTCCAACATCGAATACATGGTGGCCGACGAAGCCAAGGTCGAGCCGCTGATCAAGGCGCTGAACGACGCAGGCTACCCTGTTGGAGGTACCGCCAACTCCGTGTCCATGATTGCACACACCCAGGGCTGGCTGCACTGCGACATTCCTGGCACCGACGCTTCCGGCGTGGTCAAGGCGCTGATGGACGAACTGTACGACGAGTTCATCAAGTGCGAAATGCCCAACCGCGTGAAGCTGTCCACCTCCTGCTGCGAGATCAACTGCGGCGGCCAGGCTGACATCGCCATCATCGTGCAGCATACCAAGCCGCCCAAGATTAATCACGATCTGGTTGCCAACGTGTGTGAGCGCCCTGCTGTCGTGGCGCGCTGCCCGGTGGCTGCGATCCGTCCCGCGCTGGTGAATGGCAAGCCATCGCTGGAAGTGGATGAGAAGAAGTGCATCTGCTGTGGCGCCTGCTATCCACCGTGTCCTCCGATGCAGATCAACGATCCCGAGCATTCCAAGATTGCGATCTGGGTTGGCGGCAAGAACTCCAATGCGCGTTCCAAGCCCACCTTCCACAAGCTGGTTGCTGCCGGCCTGCCCAACAATGCACCGCGCTGGCCCGAAACCGCTGCCGTGGTCAAGAACATTCTCAATGTTTACAAGGCAGATGCGCGTCCCTGGGAGCGCATGATCGACTGGATCGACCGTATTGGTTGGCCGCGCTTCTTCGAGAAGACCGGTCTGCCGTTCACCAAGTATCACATCGACGACTGGCGTGGTTCGCGCGTTAACCTCAACGCGTCCAACCATATCCGTTTCTAAGCGGAACCAGCGGAGCGCATGCCCGGCGGCCTTAGGCCGGCGGGCATGTCATTATCGAAAATAACGTTCGTTTGGAATTAGGCATGAAATTCTCGATTATGGTGAGTGAGGGGCCCTATACCCATCAGGCAACCGATTCCGCCTATCAGTTTGCCAAGGCGGCTATTGCCAAGGGGCATGAAATCATGCGGGTGTTTTTCTATCACGATGGTGTCAATAACGGCACGCGTCTGACCGTCCCCCCGCAGGACGACCGTCATATTGTGAACCGTTGGTCCGAACTTGCGACCGCAAACAACATTGATTTGGTGATCTGTATCGCTGCCGCTCAGCGTCGTGGTCTGCTTGACGACAACGAAGCCAAGCGTCAAGGCAAGGATGCCAGCAATATCGCCCCGGGCTTTCGTATTTCCGGCCTGGGCCAACTGGTCGAAGCGGGCATTCAGTCCGACCGTCTGGTTGTGTTCGGCGATTAAGATTTGGGGATAGAAAAAATGTCTGATATGGATTTCGAAGAAGGCGGCGCGGTCAAAAAGTTCATGTTTGTGAACCGCAAGGCTCCCTACGGCACTATCTATGCTCTGGAAGGACTGGAAGTCGTGCTGATTTCTGCTGCTTTTGATCAGGATGTGAGTCTGGCATTCCTTGATGATGGCGTGTTCCAACTGGTCAAGGGTCAGAAGACCGAGGGTGTGGAGATGAAGAACTTCTCTCCCACTTACCGTGCGCTGGAAGGCTACGATATTGAAAAGCTCTATGTCGAGCGCGAGTCTCTTGAGGCGCGCGGTTTGAGCGAAGACGATCTGCTGGTTGATGTACAAGTCATGTCTGCTGCCGAAATGGGCGCCATGATGGCCGAGCAGGATGTCGTGATCAGCTTCTAAGGGGAGAAAGTAAATGCTGCATATTGTGAACAAATCTCCCTTCGACGCTAACAGCGTGGCCAGTGTGCTGCGCGTGGCGAACAAGGATGGTGCGGCGCTGCTGCTGATCGAAGACGGCGTTTATGCTGCCGTCAAGAATGGCGCCAACGAAGCGGCTTTGAAAGCTGCCGGTATGCCGGTCTATGTGTTGCAGCCGGACTCTGATGCCCGTGGCCTGCAAACCCGTCTGATGGACGGCGTCAGCATGGTTGACTACGCTGGCTTCGTGGATCTGGTCGCTGCGCACAACACCGTGCAATCCTGGCTCTAAGCTGGCTGCATTCTTTTTTTACTGATTCTTTCGAGAGGAGTTGAATCATGGGTCTGATGGTAAATGGCACTGAAATTGAAACCGATGAAGAAGGTTTTCTGGTTAATCTGAGCGACTGGACTCCCGAAGCCGCTGTTGAGCTGGCTAAAGGCGAAAACATCGATCTGACGGATCAGCACTGGGAAGTCGTCAACTTCCTGCGCGAGTACTACGACGAGTACCAAATTGCTCCCGCCGTTCGCGTGCTGACCAAGGCAATCGGCAAGAAGCTCGGTCCTGATAAGGGCAACAGCAAGTACCTGTACGACCTGTTCCCCTTCGGTCCTGGCAAGCAGGCCTGCAAGATCGCCGGTCTGCCCAAGCCTACCGGCTGTATCTAAGCTGTATCGGGTTTGATACCCGGGTTGTACAAGAGGCGGTAGCCCGCAAGGGCTGCCGCTTGTTTCTGACGTTTACATCGGAAGACTGGCTTACACATGTCCACGCTTTCCCTGCTATTTGTTGTGCTGTTCTACGTCGCCACGATCTTGCTTGCGGTGGGTCTGATCCGCAAGATCGTTCAATACGCGCGTACCCCGGCACCATTAAAGATTCCCACTACGCCTGCGCCGATGACAACATCGGGTGTGGCCTTTCGCATGGCGCGCGAAGTCGTGCTGTTCGAGAGTTTGTTCAAGTCCACCAAATGGACCTGGATTTTTGGCTGGCTGTTTCATTTCGGCCTGTTGCTGGTGCTGATTCGTCACCTGCGCTATTTTTTGGCGGATGTGCCAGCCTGGCTGAACGCCATTCAGCCATTCGGCAAATATGCCGCTTTCATGATGATTGCTGGTCTGGCTGGCCTGCTGGCGCGTCGTTTCCTGGTCGATCGCGTGCGCTATATCTCCACGCCGTCTGATTATCTGCACTTGATCCTGTTGATAGGCATCGGCGTCTCCGGTGCGCTGATGACCTTTGTCGTGCATACCGATATCGTACAGCTCAAGGTTTTCGTGCTGGGATTGATGCGTCTTGCGCCCCAGCCGGTTCCCGAAGATCCGATATTGCTGATTCACCTGGCAATGGTGGCTTTGTTGATGATTATTTTCCCGATCAGCAAGCTGCTGCATGCGCCTGGCGTGTTCTTCAGCCCCACTCGCAACCAGTCCGACAATCCGCGTGAACGTCGCCATCTGGCCGCATGGGCTGCACGCCTCGAGAAGTAAGGCTCAGGAAACAAGAAACAGGAGACCAGCGTGGCTGCACCGACATTTGAAGTTCCCAAACTAAGCGGCGAAATCACCGTGCCGAAATTGCGCGAAGGCGCAATGGCCGGTGTCAAGGCCTACCTGGCCAGCGAAAAAATCCAGACTCCCCTGGGCTACCCGGGCGAGCTGGTGGAAGACTGGCACGACAAGGCAATCGCCAAAATGGGCGATCTGCTTGGGCGTTACCGCTCACTGCAAGTGTTCATGGACGCTTGCGTGCATTGCGGCGCATGTACCGACAAGTGTCATTACTACATCGGCACTACCGATCCGAAAAACATGCCGGTCGCGCGTCAGGACTTGATGCGTCAGGTCTATCGCCGCTATTTCACCTTTGCCGGCAAGTATTTTCCCAAGCTGGTGGGCGCAAAAGACCTGACCAAGGAAATTCTCGACGACTGGTACAGCTACTACTACCAGTGCTCGGAGTGCCGTCGTTGCTCGGTGTATTGCCCCTATGGCATCGACACCGCAGAAATCACCATGGCGGGTCGTGAAATTCTCGATACCGTTGGTATCGGGCAGAAATACACCAACGAAATTCTTGGCAAACTGCACCGCATCGGCAACAACCTGGGCTTGCCAGGGCCGGCGATTGAAGACACCTTGCTGGGCCTGGAAGAGGACGTGCTGGAAGATACCGGTATTCCCGTCAAGTTTCCGCTTGATGTCGAGGGGGCCGAAGTTCTGCTGGTGACGCCCTCCGCTGATTTCTTTTCCGAACCGCATGTCGAATCGCTGATCGGTTACGCCAAGGTGTTTCATGCCGCCGGCATCAGCTGGACGCTGTCCACCAAGGCATCCGAGGCTGGCAACTTCGGCCTCTTTATCGGCAGCTATGAAAATATGCGCAAGGGCGCGTTGCGCATTCGTGACGCTGCACTGGATCTCGGCGTCAAGCGCATTGTTGTTGGCGAGTGCGGACATGCCTGGCGCGTTGCCTACAGCTTCTGGAACACTTTGACCGGTGTAGGTGCGGGCGCAGCTGAAGACGATGAATTCGCACGCAAGTTGCAGGCGCAGCTGGATCACAGCTATCCGCAACCGGCGCATATTTGTGAAGTGACGCATGACCTGCTCAAGCGTGGCGTGATCAAGGTAGACAAATCCAAGAACGATCACCGCGTCATTACTTTTCATGACTCTTGCAACGTATCGCGTGCTTCGCGCATGGGCGATATGCCGGGCGGGCAATTCATCATCCCGCGCGAGGTCATCCAGATGGTGGCGAACAACTACCAGGACATGGCGCCCGGCACCACACATGAAGCCACCTTCTGTTGCGGCGGCGGCGGCGGTTTGCTGACCGACGACCTGATGGAAGTGCGGGTCAAAGGCGCGCAGCCGCGCATGGAAGCGTACAAAGACGTGGTGGACAACAAAAAGGTCAACTTCCTGGCCTTGATTTGCGCGATTTGCAAGGCGCAGTTCACCAAGGTATTGCCGTATTACGGCTATGACATGGGTATGGTGGGCGGCGTCCACCAGCTTGTAAGTACTGCCATCGAGCTTCCAGGGCTGGGCGCAGGCCCGGTTGAGCAAGAAGCCGACGCGGCGAGCGATGAATAATCAGGAATTTTTCTAGGAGAGCAGCAATGTCGACCACATCCGATGACATGAAAAAAGGTCTCACGTTCCGCAAGTTCAAGGACGGTGAAACCAGCCAGTACCGTAAAGGTAGTGAATGGATTTTCGACGCCGATCACAGCCACAAGTGCCCCGAGTACATGCTGTCCTCGCCCCCTTGCCAGGCTTCCTGCCCGGCCGGTGAAGATATCCGTGGTTATCTCAATATTGTGCGCGGCATCGAGAAGCCGCCAGCAGGCATGAACTGGCAGGAATATGCCTTCCGCCGCATCACCGAAGCCAACCCATTCCCCTCTGTGATGGGACGCGTTTGCCCGGCGCCTTGCGAATCCGGCTGTAACCGTAACCAGGTGGAAGACCACGTTGGCATCAACTCTGTTGAACATTTCGTGGGCGATTACGCCATCGACAACAAGCTCGGCTTCAAGCGCGACGAAAGCGTTAAGCCCTCCGGCAAGAAAGTCGCCATCATCGGCGGCGGCCCTGCTGGTATGGCAGCTGCATATCAACTGAGCCTGAAAGGCCACAGCTGCACGATTTTTGATGATCACGCTGAACTCGGCGGCATGATGCGCTACGGCATCCCGGGCTTTCGTACCCCGCGTCACATCCTTGACGGCGAAATCCAGCGCATCCTCGACCTGGGTGTAGAGACGCGCTTGAAGACGCGCATTGGCACCGATGTGAAGTTTGAGGACATCGAAAAAGAATTTGACGCCATCTTCATGAGCTTGGGCGCGCAGAGTGGCCGTACCTTGCCGGTTGAAGGCGCTGAAGCCCCCAACTGCGTGACTGCGACTTCCTTCCTCAAGGCCTTTAACGAAGGCCGACTGCAACACGTTGGCAACCGCGTGGTGGTCATCGGTGGTGGCGATACCTCGATTGACGTGGCGACCGTCGCCCGTCGTTTGGGCAACATTACCAACGTCACCGATCTGGATCGTCCGGAAAACGTGCTGGCCGGCCATGCCGCGCACGACGTGGCAAAAATCTCCGCCCGTGGCGGCGCTGACGTGGTGCTGGTTTCCCGCGCCACCATGGACAAGATGAACGCTGCCAAGGCTGAAGTCGAGCACGCGCTGGAAGAAGGCATCAAGATTATCGGCGGCGTGACCCCGATTGCTGTAGTGCGTGGCGCGGATGGCCGTGCTACTGCCCTGCGTGTTGCCGAGTTTGAAGTTGTCAAAGGCGAAACCATCATCAAGGAAGGCACCGAGCAAGACTTGCCCGCCGACCTGATCGTGTCCGCGATTGGCCAGGCAGTTGATTTTACCGGTCTGGAAAGCTTCAACAACAACAAGGGCTTGATCAAGCCGGATGGCAATTACCGTTTCCCTGGCAAGCCGCACATTTTCGTAGGTGGCGACATCATCAAGCCGCACCTGCTGACCACTGCCATCGGACACGCTTCCATCGCCGCCGACGGCATCGACGCTTTCCTGCGTGAAGGTACGACCGATCTGGGCAAGCGGCCCAAGGTGGATGCACACCGCTTTGACATGCTGCGCAAGCTGGTTGAATCCGGCAAGCCGGTCGAGGAATACAACCACGAGCAAGTCTGGGGAACATCTGCCGCCAAGTACGCGGTGCATAACTACGAAGACCGTTCCGCCAAGTATGTGATCCCGTCCAACGAGCTGTTCCTTGGTCACTTCATGTACGAAGACCGCAACAAGCGCGACATGATTCACCTGACCGCCGAAGAAGCCCTGGGCAACTTCGAGGAGCGTCTGCTCAAGCTGGACGAAAAGCAGGTGGTGGCGGAAGCCAAGCGTTGCATGTCCTGCGGCCTGTGCTTCGAGTGCGACAACTGTGTGGTTTACTGCCCCCAGACTGCCGTGTTCCGTGTCAAGAAAAATGACCGTACCACTGGCCGTTATGTGGACACCGACTACACCAAGTGCATCGGCTGCCACATTTGTGCCGACGTCTGCCCGACTGGTTACATCCAGATGGGTATGGGCGACTAAGTCTCGCCTTGAATCAACACAACACTAGGGGATTAAAGATGCTGGCAAGCTGGCTAAAATCCGCTGCCCTGGGTCTGATGGTTACAATGCTCCCGCTGGCCTCTGCCAGCGCGGGCGATGTCCCCAAGCCGACGATCCAGAAGGCCAAGGGCGAGCAGTGCGTGGAAGATACGGACTACATGCGTCGCAACCATATGAAGGTCTTGAATCATCATCGTGACAAGACCGTGCATGAAGGGGTTCGCACCAAGCGACACAGCTTGAAGAACTGCATTGAATGTCACGCCGGCCCGAATGAGAAGGGTGAACGTAGCGTGCTGGGCAAGGACAATTTCTGTCAGAGCTGCCATACCTACACGGCAGTTAAGGTCGATTGTTTCCAGTGCCATTCCAGCAAGCCTGTTGGTAATGGCGCCATGCATCCCATTATTCCGGCGCAAACCGGTATTGGCGCGCAAACTGCCGCCAGCATCCGTCATAATGCCCGCACTGCTGCGCCTGCAGTGGGCAGTGCTGTTTCCGTGAAAGATCTTGCGGGAGTGCTCAAATGAATCAGTTTGAACAGTACCGACGTAAATTCATCGGCGGCGCGCTGGCCACGACCGGCGCTGCTTTACTGCCTGGCGTAATGTTGATGGAAGTGGCGCACAGCCGTGCGCCGGAAGAAGCGGTCAGCAACAAGAATCGCTGGGGTCTGCTGATTGATACCACTAAATGCAGCAGCGGCTGCAATGAGTGCGTGACTGCCTGCAATACTGAACACGGCTTGTCCGGCAAAACCGGCCCGCAGGATTCGCAGTGGATTCGCAAGGTTGAGTTGACCAACAACAAGACCAATGCCTCGCATTCGCTGCCGATGATGTGCCAGCATTGCGAGGAGGCGCCATGTGTGGATGTGTGCCCGACCGGCGCTTCGTTCAAGCGAGAAGACGGCATCGTGCTGGTCGATCGTCATATCTGTATCGGTTGTCGTTATTGCATGATGGCTTGCCCGTACAAGGCGCGCTCCCTGGTGCATGAAGACCTCAAGGACACTCAGCTGGCGCACGTGCCGCGTGGTAAAGGCTGCGTCGAATCCTGCACCCTGTGCGTGCACAAGGTTGACGCGGGCGAGAACACCACTGCTTGCGCGCAAGCCTGCCCTGAACAAGCAATTTTGTTTGGTGATCTGAATGATCCCGCTTCTGAAATTGCCCAGCGTCTGGCGACCTATGCCAGCAAGGAAGTTCGCGCCGACCTCGGCCTGAATACCGGCGTTCGTTATAGCGGAATCTAACTGGAATCTGACATGCATATCGTCAATCGTGAACTTGAGGGAAACAGCGCCGGATACTGGGCGCTGCTGAGTGGGCTGGGCTTGCTGGTTCTGGTAGGACTGTTTGCAGCCTATAACGTGGAGCATCAAGGTCATGCGATTACCGGCATGAACAACCAGATCGTCTGGGGCTTGCCGCACGTTTTCGCCGTATTCCTCATCGTGGCTGCCTCTGGCGCGCTCAACGTTGCTTCGGTGGCTGGCGTATTCGGCAAAAAGTCATACAAGCCCTTGGCGCCGCTTTCTGCACTACTGGCCATTGCCCTGCTTGCAGGTGGCCTGGCTGTACTAATGCTTGACCTTGGTCGTGTCGACCGTGCCATCATCACTGCCTGGGAAGTCAACCCGACTTCGGTGTTCTCCTGGAACGTCGTGCTGTATAGCGGCTTCTTTGGCTTTACCGCGATGTATCTGTGGACCATGATGGACAAGACCGCCAAGCCGTTTTATTCCTTCGCCGCCTATGGCGCGTTCACTTGGCGTCTGATTCTGACCACCGGTACCGGTCTGATTTTCGGTTTCCTGGTTGCGCGTCAGGCTTATGCCACCGGCTTGCTGGCGCTGATGTTCGTCATCTACTCGCTGCTGTACGGAACCGCCGTGTACCTGCTGGTGCTGATGGCGGCATACCTTGGTGGAAAGCGTCCGCTGGGTGAGGCTGTGCAGCGCCGTTTGAAGAACATGCTGGTGATATTTATTGCAGCGTCGTTCTACGCCACGCTGGTGTATCACCTGACAAACATTTATTTTGCCAAGCAGTGGGATTTTGAGCGTTTCATCCTGCTGGATGGTGGCATTTACACCAAGCTGTTCTGGATTGGCCAGATCATTATCGGCTACGCAATCCCCTTCGTGCTGCTGGCAGCGCCCAACACGCGCAACAAGCGCTGTGCACTGATTGCGGCTGCCGTGATGATCGTGCTGGGTGCGCTGGCGCAGATGTATGTGACCATTGTTGGCGGCCAGGCATTCCCGCTGGAGTTGTTCCCGGGCTTTTCTGAGTCAAGCAGTTTCTTTGACGGTCAGATTCACGCCTACACACCCAGTCACTGGGAATGGATGCTGGGGATTGGTGGTCTGGCGATCGCCTTGACGATGGTGACTTTCGCTGTGAAGATTCTGCGCATCCTGCCTGAGAGTCTGGCGGACGAGGTTGCTGACCCGCACGCAAAATAAGCCATAGAGTCCATTAAATTCAGAACAAGGGCGCGTGAGCGCCCTTGTTTGCCTTCTCAGGCCGGATAATTATTCATGCAATCACGCTTCCTGATCTCGGCCGCGCATAAATCCTCGGGGAAAACCACCCTGAGCATTGGTCTGTGCGCAGCGCTCAAGGCGCGTGGTTTAGTCGTCCAGCCCTACAAGAAAGGCCCGGACTACATTGACCCCATGTGGCTCGCGCGTGCCAGCACGCGTGCTTGCCATAATCTGGATTTTTATCTGATGGGCGATGACGAAGTCCGCGAGGTCTTCGAACACCACGCAGTTGACGCCGATGTCGCCATGGTGGAGGGCAACAAGGGTCTGTACGACGGACTTGATCTGGATGGCAGCAACAGCAACGCCGCGCTGGCAAAGCTGCTGGATGTGCCTGTGGTGCTGGTGCTGGATGCGCGCGGCATGACACGCGGCATCGCCCCGCTGATTCTTGGCTACCAGGCATTCGATAAGGATATCCGCATCGCCGGCGTGATTCTGAACCAGATTGGTGGCAGCCGTCACGAGTCCAAACTGCGCGCCGTGATCGAGCATTACACCGATGTGCCTGTGCTGGGTGCGGTACACCATGCGCCCGCCATGCAGATACTGGAACGCCATCTGGGTCTGATTCCCAGCAATGAAGCGACAGAAGTCGAGCGGCAAATCCAGCTTATTGCTGAACGGGTGGATGCGCAAGTTGATCTGGATAGCCTGTTGCAGCGCACACAGGCTGCCCCCCCGGCTTGCAAGCCCGCTGTGAAATTTGTCCCCGCGCCAAGCCAGTCGCTACGCATCGGCATCATGCGTGACGCCGCGTTTGGTTTTTATTACGAAGATGACTTGCAAGCTCTGCGCGATGGCGGAGCCGAACTGGTGACGGTAAATGCCTTGCACGACCAGACATTGCCCGCGCTGGACGGCCTCATTATCGGCGGTGGTTTTCCAGAATCCTTCATGGCCGAGCTGGAAGCCAACATCAGTCTGCGCGCTCAGATCAAGCAGTCGATAGAGCGCGGCCTGCCAACCTACGCCGAATGCGGGGGCTTGATGTACTTGTCCCGTTCCCTCACATGGCAGGGTATTACCCATGAGATGGCGGGCGTGATTCCCGGCGATACCGTCATGCACGATAAACCAGTGGGGCGCGGCTATGTGCGGCTCAAAGAAACCGGCGACAGCCCCTGGAAAACCGAAACCGCTGTGGATGAAATCCGCGCACACGAGTTTCACTACTCGAGTATTGAAAATCTGCCGGATGACCTCACCTACGCTTACGAAATTCTGCGCGGACACGGCATAGATGGCAAACATGATGGCCTGGTTTACAACAACCTTCTGGCCTCATACACGCACTTGCGCTCTACCCGCAATTATTCGTGGGTAAACCGTTTTCTGGCACTTGTGAAAAAATACAAGTCCAACGGGGCAATACCCAGGCAAAACGCTGCCTGATATCCAAAACTTCAACCATTCATCCCGACAGGAGAAAACATGCTTACTCTGACACCAGCCGCTGCGCATCAAATTCAGTCCGCAATTCCGCCCGAAGCCTCGTTTGAAGGTCTCTCCCTGCGTATCGCGGCACGCCGCGCCAACGATGGCTCTATTGAATACGCCATGGGCATGGACAACGAGCGCGACAACGACAAGGCCGTCGTTGTTGAAGGCATCACCATGCTCATCAATGAACACAGCGCCGACTTGCTGCAGGGCGTGACTGTGGATTTTGTCGAAGAAAACGGCCAGCCGCTGTTTGTGTTTGTAAACCCCAATGACATGGCGCCCAAGTCCGGCGGCGGCTGTGGCTCCGGCGGCTGTGGCAGCGGCGGTTGCGGTTCTAGCGGCGGTGGCTGCGGTTCCAGCCGCTAATCGCGGTGATAAAATTTCACCACAGAGGCACAGAGACACCGAGAAAATGGGGGGCGCAGAAAACTTCCCGGCTTTTGTGTTTGCCTTTCTCTGTGTCTCTGTGGTTTGAAGCGAATTTGATATGAATTTCCTACCCATCTTCCTCGACCTGCGCGGCAAAACCTGCCTCGTGGTTGGTGGCGGCGAAACCGCTGCACGCAAATCTGCCATGCTGCTGGGCGCGGGTGCCTGGCTGCATGTTGCGCACGACGGCGAGCTGTGCGCGGCCTTCAACGACCTTAGAGAGCACGACCGCATTACCCATAAACGTGGCGTATTTGCTCCGGCCATGCTCGACGGCATGGAACTGGTGATTGGCGCGGCGGAAGATGACGCCATCGACCAGCAGGTGTTTGATGCGGCGCGTGCACGTCATATCCCGGTCAACGTGGTGGACAAACCCGCCATGTGCAGTTTTGTGTTGCCCGCCATTCTTGACCGTTCGCCCATGATCGTCGCCGTTGGTACTGGCGGTGCTTCGCCGGTGCTGGCGCGTCTACTGCGTGCGCGGCTGGAAACCCTGATTCCGGCAAACTATGGCCGCCTGGCGCAACTGGCAGAAAGCTTCCGCGAGAAGGTCAAGGCCAAGTTTTCACACGCCCCCCTGCGGCGCATTTTCTGGGAGAAAACCCTGCAAGGCCCGGTGGCGGAAATGGTGTTCTCCGGCAAGGAGGACGATGCCGCAAAACTGTTGCAGCATACGCTCGATCAGGAAACCGATAGCCAGCCGGTGGGCGAGGTTTATCTGGTTGGCGCCGGTCCCGGCAACCCCGACCTGCTGACCTTCCGCGCCTTGCGCTTGATGCAGCAGGCCGATGTGGTGGTGCATGACAACCTCGTGTCCGAGCCCATCATGGACATGTGCCGGCGCGACGCCGAGCGTATCTACGTTGGCAAACAACGCGCCAACCACGCCGTGCCGCAGGAAGACATCAACATGCTGCTGGTGCGTCTGGCCAAAGAAGGCAAGCGCGTATTACGCCTCAAAGGCGGCGACCCCTTCATCTTCGGTCGTGGCGGCGAGGAAATCGAAACCCTGGTCGATCATGGTGTGCCGTTCCAGGTCGTGCCCGGCATTACCGCCGCAGCGGGTGTGGCCTCCTATGCAGGCATTCCGCTCACGCACCGGGACTACGCGCAGTCTGTGACCTTCGTCACCGGCCACCTCAAGGATGACAGCATCAACCTCGACTGGTCTGCCATCGCCAAACCCAACCAGACCGTCGTCATCTACATGGGGTTGCAAGGACTGCCCGTGCTATCCAAAGAGCTGGTCAAACACGGCCTGTCGCCGCAAACCCCGGCAGCCATCATCCAGCAAGGCACCACCCAACACCAGCGCGTGGTCACAGGCACGCTGGAAACCCTGCCCGTGCTGGCGGTGGAAACCCATCTCAAACCGCCCACACTCATCATTGTCGGCAACGTCGTCAGCCTACATCACAAGCTCAAGTGGTTTGTGAGCGAGGACGACCGCGCGGCAGCGCAGCAATAACCCTCCTCAAGATTTAGTCCCCTCTCCCTTGATGGGAGAGAGCCAGGGTGAGGGTGAAATCTTCGCCTGGGTTGAGTACTCAATTAATCAAACACCGTTTGGTCGAGGGTTGCTCGACACCAAGTTACTTTCTTGTCTTGCCAAGAAAGTAACCAAAGAATCGCTCCCCGCTTCGCTGCTCCTTCGGAGTAAACCTCGCTTGAGCACTTGAATTGGGCGGCTGCGGAACTCGCGCTACGCGCTCAAACAGCCAATTCCTCAGTCTTGATTTGAAGTTCACGGACTTTAAAGTCGTTTTGGTTATCCATATGTGGCTCTGCTGCTAATTTGGAACAAAATCCTAAGAATGCCTCGGCGGCGTCAACTTCTGCTCCACCGCAAACACCGCCGCTTCCACCCTCGACGTCAGATTCAGTTTGGACAGGATATTTCGTACATGCAGTTTGACGGTATCCGCGCTGATGCCGAGTTCCTTGGCGATGGCCTTGTTGCTGTCGCCCTTGGCCAGGTATTGCAGAATTTCGCGTTCGCGCGCGGTAAGCTGGTTGATGAGCGAGGTGGTTTTGCCCTTTTTGTTGTCCAGCAGGGTGACAAGTTTTGCGGTCATTTCCGGCGCAACCACGGTTTCGCCCTTGTCGGCGCGCTGGATGGCATCGACCACTTCGGCGGGTTCCATGTTCTTCAACAGGTAGCCTTGCGCGCCCGCGCGCAGGGCGCTGGCGAGGTCTTCTTCTTCGTTGCTGACAGTTAAAATCAGCGTGGTGAAGAAGAGCCCTTCTTCGCGTAGCTTTTGCATCAGGCTGATGCCGTCGGTCGGAGGCAGGTGCAGATCCAGCAGGACAACGTCGGGCTGTTGTTCGCGGATGACGTTACGTGCCATTTCCTGTGTGCCGGCAATGCCGCAAACGTGGATGGTGCCGTAGTGTTCCAGTAGTTCGGCCAGGCCTTCGCGGAACAGGGTGTGGTCGTCGACGATGACGACACGGGTTTTATCGGTCATGTTGTTCTGATCCTGTTTGCGCGTGCGGGAACACGAGCGTGACGCGGGTGCCGCCGCCTACGCGGCTGCGGATTTCGACCATGCCTTTGATGCGTTCGGCGCGCTCGCGCATGATGTTCATGCCAAAGTGCATGCCCGGCCCGGTGTGGCCGGCGGCGTAGAGGCCGATGCCGTCGTCGATCACGCTCACCCGGAAATGGCTGCCGGTGTCCTCCAGCACGACTTGTACTTGCCGGGCGTAGGAGTGTTTGCAGATGTTGGCAAGGGCTTCTTGCACGATGCGATAGACCTGCACCTCCTGCTCGGCACTGAGGTTGAATTCGCGCGTTTGGTCAACGAGTTTGACTCTGGCGTCGATTTTCTGGGTGACGCCTTCCAGCAGCTCGTGCAGTGCGGGGATGATGCCGCGTGGATCCATGCGGTGACGGAACTGGCTGATCAATTCGCGCAGGCCGGAGTAGGCAGACTCAAGCGCGCCTTCAACGTTGGTAAGGTATTTGTCGGTGAGTTCGGGTTTATTGCTGTTGACCGCATCGCGCAGCATGGCCAGGCGCATTTTCATGTAGGCCAGGGTTTGCGCCAGTGAATCGTGAATTTCATTGGCCAGCATCTGGCGCTCGTTCATCAGGGTGATACGCACGTTCTCGCGTGTGAGCCGTGCGTTCTCCATGGCCATGCCGAGGTGCTCGATGATCGAGGTGAACAGCACACTGATGTCTTCTGGAATCGCCTGGTCTTTTTTCAGGAACAGGTTGTACACGCCCAGCAGGGTGTTCTTGTACTTGAGCGGCAGCGCCACCACCCAGCCGCCTTCCATGCCAAACGCTTGGGCAGTATTGCCCTTGCACTCAAACAGGTAGGGCAGGTTTTTGATGGATGCGCCCAGCGGCTGGCCGCATAGCGCGGTTTCCAGCGGCATCAGGCCATGTTGTGTCAGCGCCTCTTGCGGCAATCCTTCCGCGCCAACGATGCGCAGGTTTTTGCCATCCGGTGTCAGTACGCGCACGATGCCAGCCTGGGCATTGGTCAGCCGAATCATGGTGCCAAGAAAGCTGTCGAGCAAATGTTCGATATCCACATTCATCGACAACGACTCGGCAATGTCGGTCAGCACCTTCAAATCGGTGCTGTGCGGCGGATCTTCCGTGAGTTGTGGCGCGAGTTGGTCTTGCGGTCTGGGCATACGGGCTAGGGTGATGAAAACGTTTATCCGGAATTATGCACCGCTGGCGGCTGTCGCAGAAATTTGATACTTTCGCCCGGAGGTCGAATATTCATGAAATTTTGCAGCCATTGCGGCCATACGGTCGAATTGAGAATTCCTGAGGGCGACAGCCTTCCACGCTATGTTTGCCCGTCCTGCGGCACGATCCACTACCAGAACCCGAAAATGGTGGTGGGCTGTATTCCGGAATGGGAGGACAAGGTGCTGCTGTGTCGTCGTGCGATAGAACCCAAATACGGTTTCTGGACCTTGCCCGCCGGGTTCATGGAAAACGGTGAAACCACGGCTGAAGGCGCCTTGCGCGAAACCTGGGAAGAAGCCGGTGCGCGGGTGGAGCTGGGGTCGTTGTATACGCTGTTCAATCTGCCGCACATCAATCAGGTGTATTTCATGTTCCGCGGTCGCCTGCTGGATCTGAATTACCAGCCCGGCGTGGAAAGCCTGGAGGTAAAGTTGTTCGCCGAACATGAAATTCCCTGGGAAGAAATTGCTTTTCGCACTGTGCGTGCATCGCTGGAGCTTTATTTCCAGGATCGCAAGAACGGCGGGTTTGGTTTCCACTTCGGCGATATCAGGGCGCCGGGCGGGGCATACCAGTTGATCAAACAGTAGCCAATACCAGCGGGTTGGGGATTTGTTTGCGCAGGGCGCCAATCTTCTCCTCTGCACCTTGCTGGTCGTTGTGATACAACTCAAGCAGGTATTTTGCCTGCTTTAGCCAATGCGTCTGTCCACGTTCGATGGCTTGCAACAGCACATCCGCCCGACGGTTTTCACGCCATTGCCCGTAAGCCTCGGTCAGGGTGGGGAAAAGCACGTAACGCAGGCCGTCGAATTCCGCCATGTAGTAGTGCAGCGAACCCCATGCCTGGCGTTCGATCAGCGCAGGCAGTGTGGAAAGGCAGTCGGCGAGATTGTCGCGGATGGAGCGCGCCAGCAGTTCGGGATGCTTGTGCGTGAAGCTGCCGATCATGGCTTTCCAGTCCGGCCCCAGCAGTTTGTCGGCGCGCGCCTCGCCCACTTCGTGCAGGATCACGGCTTCGCTTTCGGCTTCGGTCATGCGTTCCAGCGCCGCTTCGCTGTCGTGGTTAAAGCCGTAGCATTCCAGCGCGGAGCGCATGGCGCCGTCGGTTTTTTTCTGCCCCCACAATTCCACCTTTTCCCATAGCGCGCGTTTCAGCGCATCGGTGCGCAGAAAAATGGCGCCGTCCTGATAGGCGGCGGGCAGGGTGGTGAGATCGCGCGCGTATTCGCAGCCGGTGACGTAGATGGTAAGACTCTCGCGCTCCTCGCGGCGCTTGAGCTCGCCAAGGAAGAAATGCGGCTTGCGGTAGCGTCCAATGCCCGCGCCATAGACATAGCCTTCCGGCACCAGCGCCGCATTCACGGCATGGCTTTCAAACGCGTCGATGGTCTGGCCGTTGACTTGCAAGGGCGAGAAATCATCCTGCTCCAGGCTTTCCCACAGATCCTCGCGGCGGGTAATCCAGTCGCCGATTTCCGCGCGCGGCGGCGGCACCGTCAGCGGCAGTTCGTTTTCCCAGCGGAAGAATTCGCGCATTTCCAGAAGATAAGTGCACATGGTCATGTTGCGGGCGTGGTTGGCGTCCGCAATATGGCAATTCTTTTGAACCGTTTCGACCAGTTGATGGAAGTCTTGCATGTCAGCTCCTGCGAAGGAATCAACCGACTTGATTTTAGCGCGTTGTCAGGGTGGTGAGATTGATTGGCCGGGGGTTGCCCGGCAGCAAGTGACTTTCTTGTCTTGCCAAGAAAGTCACCAAAGAATCGCCTTCCACTTCGCTGCTCCTGCGGAGTAAACCTCGGACGAGTCCTTGAGTTGGGCGGCTGCGGAACTCGCCCGCAAAACAAAGACAGCGGGCTCAAACAGTCCTCGCCGACTTCCTCCCAACTCAAGCCCGCCTCCTCGGCAGCTCAGAGGGAAGTCAAACCACCTCTCACCCACGCGAGGCAGAGCAGTGAGTGTCAGGCCTGCCCGCGTCGCCTGCCTTCAAAATGCACCACGCCCTTGACCACTTCAGAATAAGGTAGTGCTTGCAGTTCGCCAAATTGCGTCAGCGCCTGTTCGATCAGGTCAAACGCATCGGCAACGGCTTCTTCGCCATTGACGGCGTGTTGCAGGCCGCGCAAGCCGCCGCACTGGATTTTGAGTTCCTTGGCATGGGGTAGCGGCGAACCCATGCGCGAAATTTTCAGCGCAAAAGCCGAGTGGCCGCGCAGCAGGGTTCGCAATTCGGCGCAGCGCGCCTGTGCCGCAGGATCGCCGCAGTTGACGGTTTCGCGCTCGGCCAGCAAGTGTTTTTCAGACTTGCTGCACGCAATGCAACGTGCCAGCACGGCTTTTTCAAACGCGCACGGCGTGGGATTCACCGACTTGCGGGCGTCGCGGTAGGCATCTTCGTTATATTCGCTCATGGCAAAATTTGAACAAGGAGGACAAGAGGACAGGAGGAAGTTTTCATGTGTGTTTTCCTCTTGTACTCATGTCCTCTTTGTTTATGAACTGAGATTTAGTAATCCTCGCCGGTGGTCGGCGGCTTTTCGCGTACTTCGCCCAGCATTTCTTCGGCGTGGAGTTCGTTTTCGGCGAAGATCACTTTGATCGAATAATTGTCCGCGCCGGTCAGGGCGTTGCGGATTTCCTTGGCCTGAGCCGAGGCATCCTTGAATTTGTCATACTGCGCAACTTTCTTGACGATGCGCATGGGGTGAATTTCATAGATGAAATAAGGCATTAATGCTGCTCCTGGTCGATATAGTATTTGACTGATTTGCGGCGTCCCGGCTGTTTTTTCAAGATCACCACGCCCTTGACGCAGGACAGATCGGCGATGGGGTGGTCGGGATAGGCCGGATTGAGCGCATGTAACGCCCAGCCGACGTCGCGTTTGAGTAACTGGCGGAAGGTGTATTCCTCGTTGTGAAAGGCGATGACGTAGGAGCCGTCGCGCGCCAGACCTTCGGGTTCGATGACGATGATTTCACCGTTAAAAAATTCCGGCTCCATGCTGTCGCCCAGCACCATCAGTGCAAAGGGTTCTGCCTCGGAACAGGCGCCAAATGCACCATCGGGGGCATCCACCTGCTGGTCGGCGGAAACCACTGGAATGTTGATGGGTTTGCGTTTGCTCTGATCCATTACAACCACCTGACAAGATAAAAAATCATGAAACCTTCAGACGACCTTGAAGGCCCGATGACGATGGCCGGATGCAGGTTTTCTTCGCTGCGGCTTTGCGCCTCTTCGGCGCTGGCAACCACCTCCACCACGCCAGCCGGGTAACGTTTGCGTGTTTTATTCGGGCTGCGGATGAGTGCGGGCACTTCCTTGGACTGGGCAGGGTCAAGATAAAGTTTCATGTGCTGACAGACGTTCTGAGGATTTGCACCGCCTGGTTGATCGGCGCGGCGAGAGGCTCTATTTTACGCCGCATCTGCATCCCCACAGCGGTGTTGCGCAATAGCCAGGGATCAGCCGTGTTGCGGGTAAGGGCAGACAGGAACAGCATGGCCTCGATGTTTTGTCGGTATTCCGGTGCTGCAGTCAGTACAGCTTGCAGCGCTTCTGGCACATCGCCTTCGCCCTTCGATAACGCGGTAGCCGCTGCCTGGATGTCTTCCAGTGCCTCGGCCTTGATTGGATAACCCATTGCGTAAAAATTCCGGCTGATGGCATCCAGCAAGGCATAGACCACCAGCGAGGTGGAGGGGCGGGTCAGCACTTCAGCCACGCATTTCAGCCAGGTTTGGCCGTTGGCAGAGAGCAGAGACAACAGCCGTTCGGCATACATATTTCCATCTGTAGCAAGTGGCCGCAGGCGGGCTTCGGCCTCTGCATAATCGGCGCGGGCGGGCTGATCCTGCGGCAGTGTGTCGGGCATGAACTCGATGAAGCCGATGTAGTAATACGGCACGCCCTTGGCCTGCCGCCACAGCTTGGCGGTAGCCTCTGCGTCGGTAAGCTTGCCGTACAACACCAATCGAATGGTGTGCATCCGCGCATCCGGGCTTTCTTCAAACGGCAGATGCTCGATGAGAAAATCCGCCAGCACCTTGCCCATGCTGCCCTGGATGACCGCGTCCTTTTCCAGCATCCAGCGGGCGATTTCCATGGTCGGCAGGCACCACCAGGCACGCCGTGCAATTTCATTCGTCAGCCCTGGCGCATGCGCCACCGCCACCACGGCCTCGGGTTCGCCCAGTAGCAACAGTGCGTCAAGATTCTTGTCCGATGTTTGCCCCATGCGCGTCCAGCGTTGCAGATACACCGGATAACCGCCGGGCGAACCCAGCGCGTGGCCGCCCAGAAACTCCTTCACGCGGGCAATGTACTGATCGGCGCGGCAGTTGGGATGCAACTGAACTTTTGCCTCGCCGTTTTCCGTCAGCGCGTACAGCGTCATCGCACCTTCGTCGATGCGCACCGCCTGGAGCGGGCTGGCCATCACCAGCACATTCAGCCGCAGGCTGTCTTCAGCGGAGAGGTCGGAGGCGCCGGTTATCATTTGCACACCATTAACAAAGAGGACATGAGGACAAGAGGGGGAAGCAAATACCGGTTTACTCCTGTCCTCTTGTCCTCATTGTTCAAAATAATCAATTCAACTGTATCCGCTTGCCCCACTTCACCGGCTTTTTGCCTTTTACCAGCCAGATGACGGGGTAGGGTGGCGCATGTTCGGGGAAGTCTGCGTCGGCATCGGTAAAGTACACCAGCGCATCCGGGCGCAGGTTTTCATTTTCCACCCATTCAAACACGGGCGCGAAGTCGGTGCCGCCGCCACCCTGGAAGGTGCGCGGCAGGCGGAATTCCTCCCACGGTTCGAACACCCAGGGGCCATCCTCCGCCAGCTTGGCATCGCAGGCCAGCAAGGTGATGCGCACCGGCAGCGCGCCCTTGATGGCGTTGATTTCGGAGAGGAATTCGGACAATTCTTCTTCGCCGATGGAGCCGGAGGTGTCGATGGCGACGATCAGATCGCAC
The DNA here is from genome assembly GCA_964442685.1 of uncultured Thiobacillus sp. Lineage (GTDB taxonomy): Bacteria > Pseudomonadota > Gammaproteobacteria > Burkholderiales > Thiobacillaceae > UBA6918. Next base: position 14,155 of record CAYTZP010000009.1, on the reverse strand, counting down.
TGCGAACTCTTTAATGAGGGCAGGATCATCTCGCCCTCACGCCGCGAAGGCCGCATGTAGTTGTAGTCGTTGCGCGCCTGGTCGAAGAAGTAATGCGCCAATAAACTTCGCCAGGGCAGTTTCGGTTCCAGCCAGGCATCGACCATGCGCGCCATCGCGCCGCCCAGCTTGCCGGCCTGCTGCGCCTGTTGCGCGGCACTGGCCAGATACTGCTGCCATTTTTGCGCCAGTTCCTCGCGCTCTTGTGATGTGAGCGGCACGGGCAGATCGCCGTGTTGTTCGTCTTCGCCGGATTTTTGTCCACTCTCGCCTTGTTGCTGGTTCGGTTTCGCGCCACTGCCCTGGCCCTGCTGCGGCTGGTCTTTGGGTTGTGCGCCGCCGCTATCGGTGGGCTTGTCTTTTTTGTCCGGCTGCGATTCTTCTGGCGGCGGTTCCTGACTCTGGCCGTTTTGCGCACCATCGGCATTGTTGTCGTACAGATGCTGATCCAGCGTTTCGTTGTCCAGACTGTCGTCGAGGCAGGGATAGATTTCCTCCGCGCTCATGTTGTCGAACTGGTTGAGAATCACAGCCTCGGGCGGCGGTTGCAGCCCGTCGTTCATGAGGATGGGATTGATGGCGAAATCGCAGGCCAGATCCCATTTGCGCTGGATGCGGTGCCCGCGCCGGATGAAGTGGGTGAGCGCGCAATGCAAGGCTTCGTGCGCCAGGATGAACTCGGTCTGCGACAAGGACAACTTGTCGATGTAGGCCGGGTTGTAATAGAAATTCTTCATGTCCGTGGCGGTGGTCTTGCACCACGGCCCGGCCTCGATCATCGGCAGCCGCAGCACCAGCGCGCCCAGGAAGGGCTTGTCCAGAATCAGCCGCGTGCGCGCCGCCGCGAGCTTGGTCGCGGGATCGTTGGCGAAAGTGATCGGGTTGATGCTGGGCATGATTCAAAATCATGAACAAGGAGGACAAGAGGACAAGAGGTTTTTGGGTTTTCCTCCTGTACTCATGTCCTCTTTGTTCAAAATCATTCGTAAAGCACGATGTCGGCGACCTGGTTCGCCCAGTTGGCGAATTGTGGCACGGCAAACAATGTCTGGCCGACGTTGCGGTGGATGTCGGATACCAGCATCACGCCCATTTCCTTCAGCGGAAACTTCGCCGCGTAGTCGAGGATGTGACCGAGCATTTCCTTGATGTTGGCGCCATTCTTGTTGCGGATGGCGCGCGCCACCAGCGCGGCGGCCACGGCGTATTGCAGGTCGGTATCGCGCGGCACTTCGGCAGGGCGACCTTCCACAATCGCATCCAGATCGGGCATACGCGACAGGTTGGCGAGGTAGGCAGAGAATTCAATCCCCGCCGCCTGACCCACGCAGGCGGCCAGCGCCGGGTTAAGCAAGTCGGGCACGTCGCCAAACTTTTGCAGCGCGCGGTGGGCAAACTCCCACGAGCGCGGCGTGGGGAAGGCGGTGGGATTGCGCGCCGGGTCAAAGTCGAACAGCAACTCGGGGCGGAAGCGCAAAAAACCGATCAGGCGTTCGTCGATGGCGTTTTCATACGCCCATTGCGACCAGTCGTCGAGGTTGGCTTCCACTTCAAAATGCGAAAAGCGGTTGGCCAGCGGTGCGGGCATGGCGTAGGTTACGCCGCGATCTCCTTGTCTGTTGCCGGCGGCAAAAATCGCCCAGCCCGGCGGGACTTCGTACGCGCCCAGACGGCGGTCGAGAATCAGCTGATAGGCAGCAGCGGAAACCGAAGGCGGCGCGGAGGTGATCTCATCCAGAAACAGAATGCCGCGTTCGCCGTGACGCTGCGCATTGGGCAAAATCGCCGGGATTGCCCAGTCCACGCTTTCGCCAGTTCTGAACGGAATGCCGCGCAAGTCCGACGGTTCCATTTGCGACAGGCGGATGTCGATCACCGGCACGCCATGCTTGGCCGCCACTTCGCCGACCATCTGTGATTTGCCCACGCCGGGCGGCCCCCACATCATCACCGGGGTATGGTGGCCTTGGGCGGCACTCAAGAATTCGCGTTCAAGAATCGGGATCAGTTGGGCGGGGCGCATCGGGATACAATCAAATCAGCATCAAATGTTGACTATTTTACTCTGGATTAGACCATGTTCGTTACCCGTTTTGCCCCTGTTCTGTTGCTCATGCTGGCGGCCTGCGGCGAAAAGCCCGCCGAGCCTGCCTTCAAGGATGAACCCAAGGGCTATGTCGAGTTCTACATGCTGGAATCCGCACCGGGGCAGGCAAGCATCGGCGTCGATACACAAATCTTCCAGATTGAAAATGGCCAGCGCGTATTCAAGGGCATGACGCGCAAATGGAAAGGTCTGGCCGAATCGAAACGTGGACTGACCGTGACATCGCCCCCTGGCGAACAGGATTTTGTTGTCGTGTACGAAAACAGCGAAGCGCCGGTTAAGCTCTACGTGAGCGAAAACGGCTACCACAAGGTGCGCATCGACATGGTGGGCATGACAAAGCATGAAGTGATCGGCACCACCAGCCAGATGCGGTTTGGGTTGAAAACCAGTGTCGAGCCATAACGGGGTACTACGTTACAATTTACCAATATTTTTTGATTCGTCTCCCATGAAAATTGGCACCCCACTATCCCCTTCGGCGACCAAGGTCATGCTGCTTGGCGCGGGCGAACTCGGTAAGGAAGTCATCATCGCGCTGCAACGTTTGGGCGTCGAGGTTATTGCGGTAGACCGTTACCCAAATGCGCCCGGCCATCAGGTTGCGCAGCGTTTTCACGTCATTAATATGGCCGACCCGAAGGCCTTGCGCGCTTTGATCGGGCAGGAAAAACCGCATTTCATCGTGCCGGAAATCGAGGCCATTGCCACCGACGAACTGGTGTGCATCGAAGCTGAACATTTGGCAACGGTGATTCCTACGGCGCGCGCCGCGCAACTGACCATGAACCGCGAGGGCATCCGCAGACTGGCTGCGGAAACACTGGGGCTGCCGACTTCTCCATACAAGTTTGCCAATTCGCTGGCCGAATTGCAGGCCGCCATCGACAGCGGCATCGGCTATCCATGCATCGTCAAACCGGTGATGTCTTCTTCGGGTAAAGGCCAGAGCAAGGTGGACAGCGCGACGGATGTCGAAACCGCATGGAACTACGCCGCCAAAGGCGGTCGGGTGGATTCCGGGCGCGTGATTGTCGAGGGCTTCATTGATTTTGACTACGAAATTACCCTGCTTACCGTGCGTGCAAAGAACGCGAATGGCGAAGTGGAGACGCATTTCTGCGAACCCATCGGCCATGTGCAGGTCAAGGGTGACTATGTCGAGTCCTGGCAGCCGCAAGCCATGTCAGCCGCAGCCTTGAACACCGCGCGCGACATGGCAAAGAAAGTGACGGACGCGCTGGGCGGGCAGGGCATTTTTGGCGTGGAGCTGTTCATCAAGGGTGACCAGGTGTGGTTTTCCGAAGTCAGCCCGCGCCCGCACGACACGGGTATGGTGACCATGTGCACGCAAAGGCAAAATGAATTTGAACTCCACGCAAGAGCCATATTGGGTTTGCCGGTGGATGCCAGCCTGCGCCGCCCCGGCGCGTCGGCGGTGATATACGGCGGTATGGAGGCGGCGGGCATTGGCTTTGAAAATGTGGACAAGGCGCTGCAAGTGCCAGAATCCGATATTCGTCTGTTTGGCAAACCGGAAAGTTTTGCCCGTCGCCGCATGGGCGTGGCATTGGCCAATGCCGATACCGTGGACGAAGCGCGGCAACGTGCCAGACAAGTCGCGTCGTGCGTCAAGCCTGTAAAGAGTTGAGCATGGAAACGCATTACGACCGCATTGGCGGTGACGAGTCGATACGCAAGCTGGTGGATCGCTTTTACGACCTGATGGACGAAGACCCGGATTACTACGGCATCCGCAAGCTGCATCCCGCCGATCTCAGCGAATCGCGCAACAAGCTGTACTGGTTTCTGTCGGGCTGGACCGGCGGCCCGCCGCTTTATACCGACCGCTTTGGCCATCCCTTCCTGCGCCGTCGCCATTTGCCGTTTGCCATTGGCGAAGCCGAGCGCGACCAGTGGATGCATTGCATGAAACGCGCGATGGAAGACGCGGGGCTGGACGAAAAGCTTAAGGCAGAACTGGATGCGGCTTTTTTCAAAACGGCCGATTTCATGCGGAACCAGGAAGGTTGATGCGGCGTTTTCTCAAGAATCTGTCGCTGACGCTGCTGCTATCGGCCGCCTGCCTGATTGCGCTGGCCTGGCTGGCGCTGGAATCTCAGCCGCGCGTGGAACCCGGGGCGCGCATTACCCGCGAAGACCTGATGTGGACAAAGCGGTTGTTCGACCGCAGCGTGCCGCGTGCGCGCACCACAGATACATTGCAAACCTTGGCCTTGACCCAGGAAGATATCAATCGCCTGCTGAATTATGCGGTGGTGGTGAGGCCGGTCAGCGGCGTGCTGGCCGACCTTGAACATGACAAGGCTGTGCTGAATGTGAGTTTGCGCGTGCCGCCGGGTTTTCCTGGCCGCACATTGTTCGGCGGCTATCTGAATGTTGCCGCCGAGTTTTCCAGCCAGGCCAGCACGCCGGAATTGACCGCCATGCAGGTTGGAAGTTTGCCGCTGCCTTCCTTCATCGGGCGCGGAGTGTTGTATCTGGCGCAAATCTGGCTCAAGCGTGACCCGGCCTACGTGAGTCTGATGCAGTCGGTGCGTTCCATTCGCGTGGTTGAAGATCGCCTGGTGCTGGACTACCACTGGAAACCTGAATTGCTGACCCTGCTGGAGCGCAAGGGCGCAGAGGTGTTGATCGGCGCGGATGAAAAACAGCGTCTGCTGAAATATGCCAGCGTGGTGCGTAGCGCGGTGGAGCGCTACCCGGCGAAAAGCGAACAACCAGCACGGTTGTTGCTTGCCGAGGTGTTTGCGCAAGTGGCGCGGCAGGGCGGCGATGCGGCGGCAGAAAACCGTGCGGCTCTTACCGCGCTGGGCGCTTATGTGGCTGGCATCAGCCTGCCGCAACTGCTGGAAGGCCGTGGCCGCAGCACCCGGCGCGCGCCGCCGGTGTTGTTGACACTGCATGGTCGGCGCGACGCGGCTGAACACTGGTTGATTGCCGCAGCGGTATCGGCCAATGGCGGCAGTCGCCTGGCCAATGCCATTGGTCTTGCCAAAGAAGAAGAAGATGTGGTCTCTGGATCGGGATTCAGCTTTACCGACCTGGCCTTTGACCGTGCGGGCGCAAGGCTGGGCGCGCTGGCAACCGGCAGCCAGGCCGCTGTGGTCAACACACAATTGGCAAATGCCAGGCAGGACACGGATTTGACCCCGATCTATGCCGACCTGCCAGAGTTCATGCCGCAAAGCCTGTTCCTGCGGCGCTATGAAAAAGTTGGCAGTCCGGCCTACCTCAGGCAAGTAGAAGAAATAGACCGGCGCTTGGATGGACACCGCTTATACGCGCAATAAGGGCGGGTACATTCAAATCTGCTAAAATTGCGGGCTTTGCTTAACCGGCTTTGCCATCATGTCCCGCAAACTTCGCAACATCGCCATCATCGCCCACGTTGACCACGGCAAGACCACGCTGGTTGACCAGCTCCTGAAACAATCCGGCACCTTCCGCGACAATCAGGCGGTGGACGAACGGGTGATGGACAGCAACGATCTGGAAAAAGAACGCGGCATTACCATTCTGGCCAAGAACACCGCCATTACCTACGGTGACTGGCACATCAACATTGTGGATACCCCCGGACACGCCGACTTTGGCGGCGAGGTCGAGCGCGTGCTGGGCATGGTTGATGGCGTGGTGCTGCTGGTGGATGCGGTGGAAGGCCCCATGCCGCAAACCCGCTTCGTGACCAAAAAGGCGCTGGCGCTGGGCTTGCGTCCCATCGTCGTGGTCAACAAGGTCGATCGTCCTGGCGCACGCTGTGACTACGCCATCAATGCCACGTTCGATCTGTTCGACAAACTGGGCGCGACCGACGAGCAGCTGGATTTTCCCATTGTGTACGCCTCCGGCCTCAATGGCTGGGCATGCATGGACTTGAAAGACGCGCCGTCTTCCGGCGGTGCTGCCGCAGATATGAAGCCGCTGTTCGACGTGATTCTGGAGCATGTGCCCGCGCCTGTAGGCAGCCCCGATGCGCCGCTGCAACTCCAGATTGCCGCGCTGGATTATTCGTCTTATGTTGGCCGCATTGGCGTGGGTCGCGTGCGCAATGGCCGCATCAAGCCGGGCCAGCAAGTAGCCGTGGCCTGGGGCGAAGGCGGCGAAGTCAAAACCGGCAAAATCAACCAGGTGCTGGGCTTTAAGGGACTGGATCGCATTCTGGTGGATGAGGCCGAAGCTGGCGACATTATTCTCATCAACGGCCTTGAGGATATCGGTATTGGCGTGACGATTACCGATAAGGAAAACCCCACGCCGCTGCCCATGCTGAAGGTGGACGAGCCGACGCTGACCATGGACTTCATGGTCAACTCCTCGCCGCTGGCCGGCACCGAAGGCAAATTCGTCACCAGCCGCCAGATTCGTGATCGCCTGACCAAGGAACTGCTGACCAACGTGGCGCTGAAAGTGGAAGACACCGAAGACGCCGACATCTTCCGCGTTTCCGGTCGTGGCGAACTGCATCTGACCGTTCTGCTTGAAAACATGCGCCGCGAAGGCTTTGAAATGGCGGTAGCCAAACCGCGCGTGGTGTACAAGGAAATTGACGGCGAAAAATGCGAGCCGTATGAACTCTTGACCATCGACCTGGAAGACGACACCCAGGGCGCGGTGATGGAAGAAATTGGCCGTCGCCGTGGCGAACTGTCCAACATGGAATCCGATGGCAACGGGCGTACCCGTCTGGAATACCGCATCCCCGCGCGCGGCCTCATCGGCTTTCAGAGTGACTTCATGACCATGACCCGCGGCACCGGCTTGATGAGTCACGTGTTCGATGAATACGGCCCGGTCAAGGCCGATCTGCCCGGCCGCCACAACGGCGTATTGATCAGTCAGGAAAACGGCGAGGCCGTGGCCTACGCGCTGTGGAACCTGGAAGACCGCGGTCGCATGTTTGTCAGCCCCGGCGAGAAGTTGTACGAAGGCATGATCATCGGCATCCACAGCCGCGACAATGACCTCATCGTCAACCCGATCAAGGGCAAGAAGCTGACCAACGTGCGCGCCTCGGGAACGGATGAGGCCGTGCGCCTCACCCCGCCGATCAAACTCACGCTGGAATCTGCCGTGGAATTCATCGACGACGACGAACTGGTGGAAATCACCCCCAAGTCCATCCGCATCCGCAAGCGCCACCTCAACGAGCATGACCGCAAGCGCGCCGCACGCGAAAGCGCGTAAGCGACATCAGCCAAATTGAGAAAGCGCGAAGCAAACTGCTTCGCGCTTTTTTATTTTCTGAGCAGCTTCCATTCATACAGCGCCAGCCCCAGCAGGATCATCGCCGTGCCGACAGCGATGTTCGGTGTCAGGCGCTCGCCATTGAGCACCATGCCCAATAGCAGCGCGGTGACGGGCGTAATCAGGGTAACCAGCGCCACACGCCCGGTATCCAGATGCTTGATCAGGTAGTAATACAGCGTAAAGCCCATGACCGAGCCGAATACGCCAAGATACAGCGTGGCGAGCATGGCGCGGGTTGGAACTTCTGTCGGCCATTCGCCCAGTACCAGCAAGCTCAGGCCGGACAAGGGCACGGTGATGGAAAGCGCGCCAGCAGTTTGCGCGGCAGCCGGAATGCTGGTTTTTAGCCGTTTGATGGCGACCAGTCCCCAGGCTTGCAGCGTTACCGCAATCAGCACGGCAGCGATGCCCCAATGCGCCTGGGCGCCGAGTTGCAGGGTGCCGCCGAAGATGGCGCTAAGGCCTGCCAGTCCCAGCAACATGCCGATGAGTTTAAGCGGGCTGACGGACTCCTCGTGCAGCCATGCCCAGGCGAACAGGCCGGTGATGATCGGGCTTAGGCCAAACACCACCGATATCAATCCGGATGGAATGAAGCGTGCGCCCCAGTAGGTGCACAGCATGGCCGCCCAGATGCTGAATCCGGCAATGACGTAGGACTTGCGCGAGTTGGCGTCCATGGGCAGCGTGGTGCGCGATAGCATCAGCCACAGCAGGCATACGCAGAGACCGATTGCCATGCGGGCAAACAGCGGAAAGGTGAAATGCACGCCCTGGCTGCTCCAGACGATGCCCAAGGGCGTGGTGGACCAGATGAGGATGACGCCGAGATAGGCGCTGGCGAGATTTTTCTTGTGTTGTGTCACGTGCGATTCCCTTTTGAGGAAAACAAAAAGGCCACGGCGCTTGTGGCGGCGTGGCCCGATGGATGAAAAGTTTTGCTGGTCAGTTCATGCCGGGCTCATGCCATGCGCGCCACATCGGGCAAATAGCCGGGCGGCGCAGGACGGGCAAAAGGTTGACGGCGGTTTTCATGGCCTGACTGTATCCGCTTGCCTGGGGTTTGCATAGCGCCAGCGCCACGGCGGCACAGGATTTTGTTGCGACCACAGGCCGCTGCGTTGTTTTCGCGCCGCAAACTCGGCCTCGCGGTACAGGATCGCGTCCTGTGCCTCTTGTTCATATGCGTATTTCCGATTCCACCATGCCATGCCTTTTGCGACCTGGCTTAGACCGGCGTCTTGTCCGTTTGCCAGTGAGACCTTGCCCAGCAGGCGACCGTACCGGTCGCGGTGTTGCCATTCAATGCGCACAGGCTGGCGCAGGGCGAGCTGTTTTAGTGACTGTTTTGCAGTTTCACCAAATGTTTGTGCGTGTTCTGGCGCGTCGATGCCGAGCAGGCGGATTTTGTGTTTGCGCTGGCTGGCGTCGGTCACATACAGCGTGTCGCCATCAGCTACGCCGGTGACAACGCCCTGCAACAGTTCGGCCTGAACCGGCAGACACAGCAAAAGTAAGAGGGCGGTGAAAGTGATGCGCATGGCTCGCCAGTATAATAATCCTTGATTCCTCGGTTGACCGCTATTCTGTCTTCGTAAAGCCGCATGCTTGCTGAAGTTCGTGCCTTCGACGCGGTTCACCATTTGGGTGAGCCCGCTACACGCCCGCTTTCGCGTCTGTGCGGGCGCCTGGCTTTGTCGCTCCTCCTTGCGGGGAACGACCCCGCCGCGTCGTCGCTTCGCGCCAGCCACCCGCGCAGCCACGCCTGCGGACGTGTTCAACCGAGGAATCAAGGATAATCGGTATGACTTTGGAAACCATTTTGACTCTGTTGACGCTGCTTGGCCTGGCATTGTTTGCGCTGCTGCTGTGGTCGCGTTTGTCCGCATTACAGCGTGGCCAGCAAGACGCCGCCGCCGCGCAGGAACGTTTGCTGGCCGAGCGCCACCAGGCCATGTTGCGAGACTTGCATAGTGGCCTGGCGCAGCAAAGCGACCGCACGCAAAGCGCCTTGAACGAATCGACCCAGCGTCTGCGTGAAGGACTGGAAACCTTGCGCCTGGCGCAAACGCAATCACTGGCACAGGCCAGCGATGCACTGAAAACCGGTCAACAGGAATTTCTCAACAAGACCCTGACCACGTTTGCCGACCAGGGCCGTGAGCAGCAGAAGCTGATACAGGAAACCATTGCCCGCCTGTCCGGCGTGGTGGATGGACGGCTGGCCGAAATTTCCGGCAAGGTGACGGAGCGCCTGGACGAAGGCTTCAAGAAAACCAATGAAACCTTTGCCAGCGTGATGGCGCGACTGGCCACCATCGACAAGGCGCAGGAAAAAATCGACAGTCTCACCAGCAACGTCGTCACCTTGCAGGAAATCCTTGGCGACAAACGCTCGCGCGGGGCGTTTGGCGAGGTGCAGTTGGAGGCGCTGGTGCGCAACCTGCTGCCGCCGGATGCGTATGAATTCCAGGCCACGCTCTCCAACAAAAGCCGGGTCGATTGCCTGCTGAAACTGCCACAGCCTACCGGCAATGTGCCGGTGGACTCCAAGTTTCCGCTGGAAAACTACCACCGCATGTTTGCGCCCAATCTGGCGGAAACAGAACGCACGCTGGCTATGCGTCAGTTCAAGGCCGACGTAAAAAAGCATGTGGACGATATTGCTTCCAAATACCTCATCGAGCATGAAACCTCCGACGGCGCGGTGATGTTTCTGCCAGCCGAGGCGGTTTTTGCTGAAATCCACGCGCACCATCCCGATCTTGTCGAATACGCCATGCAGCGCCGTGTGTGGCCAGTGTCGCCCACCACGCTGATGGCGGTGCTGAATACAGCGCGCGCGGTGATCAAGGACGTGGAAACGCGCAAGCAGATTCACATCATCAAGGATGAGTTGTCGAAGCTGGGCAAGGAGTTTGGCCGTTTCGATGAACGGATGCGAAAACTGGCCGACCATATTCGCCAGGCGCATGAAGACGCGCAGCAAGTGCATACCACCAGCCAGAAGATCAGCAAGCGTTTCAACCAGATCGAATCGGTTGACCTGGAACATTTGCAAAGCGCGCATCCGCTGTTGCCCGACAACGAATAAACCCTTACCAGAACCAAGACATGACCAACCCAAAACACGACAAGCTGATATTCAGCACCAGTTACGAGCAGTACGAAAAAGACGTGATCGAAAGGTCAAAAACCACGCCGATACTGGTCGATTTTTGGGCCGACTGGTGCCCGCCCTGCACCATGCTGACCCCCATCCTTGAACGGGTGGTACATGCCTACAATGGCAAATTTCTGCTGGCGAAAGTCGAAGTGGACGACGGCCACAACATGAAGCTGGCCGGCCAGCATGGCATGAGAGGTTTTCCTACCGTGCTGCTGTATATCAATGGCGAAGTAAAGGGGCGCTGGCACAGTTCCAAGCCCGAACACTGGGTGCGCGAGTTTTTGGACGAACACGGCATTGAGCCTTGATCTAAGCCAGCGCGCGAAGGACATCGTGCCCTTTCATGTGATGGATATTCTGGCGCGTGCCAAGGCGCTGGAAGCACAGGGGCGCGACATCATCCATCTGGAAATCGGCGAGCCGGATTTTCCCACGCCGCAGCCGGTGCTGGATGCCGCTATGGCCGCCATGCGTAGTGGCGATGTACATTACACGCCCGCGCTGGGCTTGCCGGAACTGAGACAAGCCATTGCCGGTTTTTACCAGGATCGCTATCAACTGGAAATTCCGGCATCGCATATCGCCGTAACGCCGGGCGCCTCTGGGGCGCTGATGCTGGCGCTGGGGGCGACGCTTAATGCGGGTGACGATATTCTCATGGCCGATCCTGGCTATCCATGCAACCGACACTTTGCACGTTTTCTTGATGTGAAAGCCGTGCCAATACCTGTTGCATCTGACACAGCTTTCCAGTTGACGCCGGAGTTGGCTGAAAAACACTGGACGCCGAAAACCAAGGCCGTGCTGCTGGCTTCCCCCTCCAACCCAACCGGCACGCTGGCGCGCGACGAAGACATCCGCGAGATCGCGCTATTGTGTGAAAAGCGCGGCGCGGTTTTGATTGTTGATGAGATCTACCACGGGCTGGTCTATGGCGAAGCGCCGCAAACCGCGCTGGCGCAATCCGGCCAGATATTTGTGGTGAACAGCTTTTCCAAATACTTCCACATGACCGGCTGGCGGCTGGGCTGGCTGGCGGCGCCGGATTGGGCGATGGGCGGCATCGAACGCCTGGCGCAAAATCTCTATCTGGCCGCACCCACCCCGGCGCAATATGGCGCGCTGGCGGCTTTTGGCACAGAAAATATGGCGATACTTGAATTGCGTCGGCAGGAAATGCGGGCGCGGCGCGATTATCTTGTGCTTGCCTTGACTGGTTTGGGGTTTGGTTTGCCGGTCATGCCGCAGGGAGCGTTTTACCTTTATGTCGATGTAAGCCGGTTTACCAATGACAGCTTTGGTTTTGCAGGGGAGCTGCTGGAACAGGCAGGGGTGGCGATTACGCCGGGGCTGGATTTTGGTGATGTTTCGCCAGAGAAGTATGTCCGTTTTTCTTATACAAGACCGCTGCCCGTGCTGGCAGAGGCAGTGGAAAGAATCGGACGGTTTCTGAGTTGAGTTGATCTGGCGCTAAACCAGGCAATAAAAAAGCCGGTCTTTCGACCGGCTTTTTAACTGCTTGCGCAGCGTACCAATTACTTGGCAGCGGGAGCAGCGGGAGCAGCAGCGTCAGCGGCGGGAGCAGCAGCGTCAGCGGCGGGAGCAGCAGCGTCAGCGGCGGGAGCAGCAGCGTCAGCGGCGGGAGCAGCGGGAGCAGCAGCTTCAGGAGCGGGAGCAGCTTCAGGAGCAGCAGCTTCTTCTTTTTTGCCACAAGCGGTCAGAGAAACGGCCAGCATGGCGGCCAGCAGAACGGAGTATTTCATTTATATTCCCTTAACAAAGAAAGTTGGATATCCACAAATCGGTCGAGGACTGTTGGGCCCAACCGACGCGCGAAATTCTAGCAAATTCATGTAATAAAACCAGTGGTGCGCAGTATTACTTAAAATTCTTATGCGGGCGTTGTTTTGTTGCAACAAAAACAAGAGCTACAGCCAAAACCGGCTGTACACAGAAATGACAAGAATTTGTAAAGCCCTTGCGGCAGCGGCCTTTAGAAAGGTCAGAACGTGATGCGCAGGGGATGGCAAAAAGCCAAGCCGGGCGAGGGGTTAGACGCCTTGCAGCGCTGCGCGCATGTCGTCTTCCGACACCGGATATTTCAGCACCGCATGAACCGAAAAATGTTCCAGCAGCCTGCCGATATGCGCCGCCTCGCGCGGCTGCATCACCACAATGACTTTGGCCTTGGGGGCTTTGGATTGCAGCGTGCGCAGCGTCACGTCCAGGTTGGACACCGTATTGCCCGCATAATCATTGCCCCAGCCGTAAATGAATTCGCCAACAAAAAAATCCGGTGCCTGCTTTTGCAGCGCACGGTGCAGATTGCGCGCAGAATCAAACCGCTCGGCGTCAATCCCCAGTGCCTGATACAACTCGGGAAAATGCGGTGAGTAGGGTGATTCGACCAGGGTAAACAGGGTTTTCATGCGGCGGGGGGGGTGGCAATGGCGTTCATCCCGTATTGTGCCCCCATTTATCGACCGTACAGCAAGAATGACAATCAGTGCGCAGTCTGCTGCACGGCGTTCTTGTCGATGAAAAACGGGCAGGTCGTGGTGTTGTCCGGCTTGCGGATCAGCTCCTCGCTGAAATCCGCATAGGTGCGGTTCAAGAGATGCTTGCCGGCATCGTCCTCATAGCGCGCGCAAGTTTTGGCTAGTTCGCAGTTTGAAGTCATGCAGTAGGTGTGGGTCATGGCTTGCCTCGTTGGTTATGAAACCGTGGTCTATCCCTATTTCATTCCAAATCTGGTCATGCATAACTGTCCGCCAATCGCACTTCTGGCGCCACCCAGAACTTGGCCACAGCTTCGCCCTTGCGGATGTGAATGTGCAGGGGCTCGCGCGGATTGCCTTCGTTCGAGTAGAAGAAGAGCTTATAGCCTTCGCAGCGTAGTATGGCAGGCATCGTCATCATCCTGCCGCTCAATCCCAGCTCAACGCCCCGCCGGTCTGGTACTCCGTCACCCGGGTCTCGAAGAAGTTTTTCTCTTTCTTCAGGTCGATCATTTCCGCCATCCAGGGGAAGGGGTTGGTGGCGTGGGGGAAAAGTTCGTCCAGGCCGATCTGCTGGCAGCGGCGGTTGGCGATGAAACGCAGGTATTCCTTGAACTGGCTGGCGTTCAGCCCGAGCACGCCGCGCGGCATGGTGTCTTCGGCGTAGCGGTATTCCAGTTCGACGCCTTTTTGAAACAGCGCCTTGAGCTCTTCCTTGAAGGCGTTGGTCCACAGGTGCGGGTTTTCCAGCTTGATGGTGTTGATGAGGTCGATGCCGAAGTTGCAGTGCATGGACTCGTCGCGCAGGATGTACTGGTACTGCTCGGCGGCGCCGGTCATCTTGTTCTGGCGGCCCAGGGCCAGGATCTGCACAAAGCCGACGTAGAAGAACAGGCCTTCCATGATGCAGGCGAAGACGATGAGCGACTTGAGCAGCTTCTGGTCGGTCTCGGGCGTGCCGGTCTTGAATTGCGGATCGGTCAGTGTGTCGATGAAGGGGATGAGGAATTCGTCCTTGTCGCGGATGGACTGCACTTCGTGATAGGCGTTGAAGATTTCACCTTCGTCCAG